>NZ_RAWT01000009.1:0-65112 GCF_003612005.1 Pyramidobacter sp. CG50-2 | reverse complement strand
TGATCCTGCGGTTATCGTATTTTGCCGGGCGTCCACGTTGACCTGATTTCGGGTGTTCGGGCGGCAGCATTCTCTTGATTCGATTCCACTCGCTGGAGGTCAGTTCATATCTTCTCTCTTCCATGAGAAAAGTTTAAGCGATTGGATCGATTTAGGCAACTTTGACGTTTTTTAAACAAGCCCTAATCCGTACGTGCTTCGAGGCCCAAGGACGCACGTCGCGTCGAGACGAGTCCTTGACGGACCGCTGTCTCTCGCTTTTTTCGGCACCTCCCCGGCGCGGGAAAAAGAGCGGCGGTCTTCTTTCCGAGAAACAATACGAAGCACGGCGCTATTGTAGCATCATCGGACGTCTTCCGGAAAAAGACCGAAACAGAGAACTTAAAAATATTTCTCCCACTTGAGGCGTTCTTTATGGGATAATAATATACGGATTTTTCGAGAAGGAGACTGTGCCGTGTGCCTGCCTTATTGGAACAGCGAACTTGACGTAGAAGTGGGATGCTGGAGTTTTTCCCGGCGCGAGCACGGCGCCATCTCCATGGCGGGGCTCCATAGCGAACTGCTGCGTGATCTGTCTTTTCAGGCGCTCTCTTTGGAGAGCGAGCTGTTGTATCTCTGCGGCAGCGAATGCGGCATCGCCGGCAGCATGATCTGGGATGAAGCCGTCCTCGAAAGAAGGATGGCTTCGGATATGTCTCCGTTTACCCTTGTATTCGGCTATAGCCGTGAGATGGAGCGCTTTGCGGGGCATTTTCTTGCCCAGCGCCGGGATCTGAAAGCCGGCGTGACGGAATGCACCTTTTGGAATGGGCAGATTGCTCTCATACGTTATAAAGTCATCGCCTATATGGCGGCGCTTCCGGTTTTTAACGAGCTGGAAGGACTCGCGGAAATGCGTGCGGACATGCAGAAATGGAAGAAAAGCAGCGCTCTGGTCCCTTTTTATGCGGAACGCTTCGGTTTTCTGCGCGCCCCTTTACCGTATGAGACTGACATTCCAGAGGACATGCTCGTCGTGAATAAGCTGGAGAACTTTCAGCTCGACGAGACCCGTTCAGTGATCGGACCGTCCCCGTCTATCCCGTTGCCGGCTTTTTATGAGCTGACCATCGGTGACGGCAGCGAGGAAACGTGATATTGTGAAACCCGTGAGAATTTGAAGCTGGTTGTTCGTGAGAAGATCTATCGGCCTTTTCGTCGTGGACGAAGAAGTGAAGGAGGATGTTCGATGGCTGTTCACAAAAAGAACAAGACTCTTGAACCCAAAGTGAGAGATTCCGCCGGGAGCGTACCGGAGCAGGTCCAGTTAACCAGACAATCTCCTTCCGCTCCGAAGAGTCCGAAGGCGAAAAAGGCGTCATCTTCCGACAAGAAAAAAAACGCATCCGGCTTTGAATCGGGAAATAAGGCGGTTGAAAAACACGTGAACAGCGAAGAATCCAAGGTTCATGAGAAAAAGAAGGCTCCCGCGGCAAACGCGCCGGTTCCTGCAAAGAAGAAAACCGTAAAGAAAGAGGCTGACATCCAGGCGGGCGTTTCGTCTGAAGGGAAGGGCGCAACGAAGAAAACCCCGAAAAAGACCGTCGAGACGTCTGAAAAAGCCGTCAAGAAAAAGAAAAAGGTGACGGCGAAGGGAAGCGATCCGAAAACTCCCGCCGCAGAGAAGCCGGAGGAGCAATCTCTCACGAAAGACGGCGCGAAGAAAAAGGGTATCAAAAGAAAGAGCGCCCCGGAGCGTATCAAGTTGACCGCCACGCTGGACGCGCTTCCCAAAGAACCCGACGATCCGTTTGACGAGGTTCCCGCAGACGAAGACCTCGACAATTTCAGCGGCCCCGACGCGGAGGATCTCGCCGAGGTGGGAACCGACGATGAGCTCGACGAAAATCTGCCCCTTGAGGGAGAACGGGGAGGAGACGATTCGGAGGAATCTTCTCCCGGCGAAATCTCGGAAAGCGATCCGGACTATCTGCGTTCCATGATGAGCCATATCCGCGGGCTCATCGTGCAGGGGCGCAGGAATGGCTACGTGACTCACAAGGATATCGAGAAATATATTCCCGCAGATTATTGGAGTTCCGAGATCCTGGACAATGTTTTCATCAATTTGACGGAACTTGGCATTCAGGTACTGGATGATTCCACTCAAGTCACGTCAAAAGATAGTAATTCAGCCAAGTCGAAGCGGCCTTCGAAAAGCAGGGCAAAGATTTCCGATGAAGGAGAAAGTCCCGACGTTTCGGGCGACGACGACAGTGCGTCCGATTTTGCCTCGTCCGGCGGCGACGAAGCCCCCGGTTACGGGGAAGAGCTCGGACGCATGGAAGACGTGCCTCTGTCCGACCCCGTGCGCATGTATCTGCGCGAGATCGGCAAGGTCCCCCTCTTGAGCGGAGAGAAGGAACGCGAGCTGGCGATCAGGGTCGAAGCCGGCGACGCGGAGGCGAAACAGCAGATCATCGACGCCAATCTTCGTCTGGTCGTCAGCATCGCCAAAAAATACATCGGCCGCGGCATGCTGTTCCTCGATTTGATCCAGGAAGGCAATCTCGGTCTGATCCGCGCCGTGGAGAAGTTCGATTACCGCAAGGGTTTCAAGTTCAGCACCTACGCCACGTGGTGGATCCGCCAGGCGATCACCCGCGCCATCGCCGACCAGGCGCGCACGATCCGCATCCCCGTGCACATGGTGGAGACCATCAACAAGATGGTGCGCATTTCCCGCCAGCTCGTGCAGAAACTTGGGCGCGAACCCAGCGACGAGGAGATCGCGCACGAAATGGAGATCGAGAGCGGGCGCGTCGAAGAGATCCGCCGCATCGCTCAGCTTCCCGTCTCGCTGGAAACTCCCATCGGCGAAGAAGAGGACAGTCAGCTCGGCGATTTTATCGAAGACCGCAACATGCCCAGTCCCGAGGACGCCGCCGCCGGCAACCTGCTTCACGAACAGATCGAAGAGATGCTCGACGCGCTCTCGGACCGCGAGCGCGAAGTGCTGCGTTACCGCTTCGGGCTGGAGGACGGACGTTCCTATACGCTCGAAGAAGTGGGACGCCGTTTCGGCGTCACCCGCGAGCGCATCCGCCAGATCGAAGCCAAGGCGCTGAGGAAACTGCGCCACCCCAGCCGCAGCAAAAAACTCCGCGATTTTCTCGAATGATTCTTTATTTCAAGAGTTTGTCATGAGACAGAGCCCTTTCCCAGGCATCAAGCCTGAGAAAGGGCTCTTTTGCGATCTGCCGCCGCGGAGGCCTTCGGCGGAGTACGCCGGAAAAACCGAAAAGTTTCGTGAAAAGTCCGTCACAGCGCTGTTTCTCCCGCCGCGGAAGGGGATTTTCGTTCGCCTCGTTCCCATAACCGGCGGTAGCAGCCGTCCTTTTGGGCGAGCAGGGTTTCGTGCTTTCCCGCCTGTACGATCGCGCCGTTCCTGAACACGAGTATCTGATCGGCGGAGCGTATCGTGCGCAGATGGTGGGCGACGACCAGCACGGTCCTGTTTTTTGCAAGTTCCGATATGGCTTCCTGAATCAGGACCTCGTTGACGGGATCGACGCTGCTCGTGATCTCGTCGAGGAGCAAAACTGGCGAGTCTTTCAAAAAGGCCCGCGCGATAGAGATCCTCTGTTTTTGTCCGCCCGAAAGTCCGACGCCGTTTTCGCCGATCGGAGTTTGATAACCTTTCGGCAGCGAGCGGATGAAATCATGGATCCGTGCTTTTTTTGCCGCGGCCACGACCTCGCCGCTCGTCGCATCCGCTTTTCCCAGGCGTATATTGTTCTCGATCGTGTCCGCGAACAGCTGCACGTTCTGCATGACGATGCTTATCGAATCGAGGAGTTCGTCATAATCCATGTCCCGAACGTCCGTGTCCCCGATGCGGACGCTCCCGCCTTGGACGTCCCAAAAGCGGAGCAGCAGGTTGGCGATCGTGGTCTTGCCGGAGCCGGACTCGCCGACGAGCGCGGTCAGCGAGCGTTCCGGCGTGTGAAACGAAATGTCTTTCAGGATGAAGCCGTTTTTTTCGTAGGCGAAGCGGGCCTTGTCGAACGTTATGGAGAAATCTTTCGGCTTCCTGGGAACGGCCGGTTCTACGACGGTCGGAGCTTCTGTGATCTTTTTTATTCTTTTGAAGCTGTCCGTTACCTTGAGATAATTCATCCAGTGACTTTCCATCGCCGTAAAGGGCTTGTAAAACTCTCGGCTGAGAATGACGAACGTCAGATAATGGCTCATCGGCAAGGTCTTGTCCATGACGAGGAACATTCCTGCCGTGGTCATGACCCAGAAAGCGGCGTCGATGAGAAAACCGTACAGGGACAAAACGACCGCTTTGTTTTGTGCCGTCTGCTTGCTGTGCTCCCCGAAGGACCGCGCCGCGGACGCAAGCTTTTCGTCAAATTGCCTGCTTTCGGGAAATGCCTTCAGCAGCGGGATCCCTTTTACGTATTCCACAAACAGGCTGACCATATCCGCAAGGCTGTTCCCCGTTTCCGCCTCCTGCCGTCCGGCTTTTTTCAAACCCGCGGCGAGCCACAGAAGCGCGGGCGGGAGGAGCGACAGCATCAGCAGACTCATTTTCGCGTTCAGACAGGACAGGAAAAGGAGCAGCGCCAGCGACACGATAAAATCGGCGCACATCCTCGGCCACATATGTCCGACGACCATCTCCATACTGTCGACATCTTTGTGGATGATGGTGCTGATCTCGCCGAGCCTTTCGTTCGTGTAGAAGCCGAGAGAAAAAGTTTTCAGGCGGCGGATGATTTTCGATCTGATCTCGTAGACGATATCGAAACCGGCGAAATGCTTCTGTACGTCCGCCAGTATGTTGCTGCCGCATTTCAGCACAAGACAAAGGGCCAGCAGCCGCCAATATTTTGGTAAATTCACGGTCCGGCTGGAGATATCCCCCATGATTTTCAGCGCCAGCAGCATCATGGCTGCGCCGGAAAGCGCATACGCGGTGAAACTGAGGACGCTTATCAACAGCGAACGCCTGCCTCTTGGCGTGAGAGTGTTCCATATTTCCCGCACCATGCCTATGCCTCCCTGATATTCCAGTTGTCGACCTTGTTCTGGGCGCATACCATTTCGCGGTACAACGCGCAGCGTTCCATGAGTTCGGCATGCGTGCCGCTGTCGATCAAAGCGCCGTCGTCCATGACGGCGATCTGGTCCGCGTTCCGTATCGCGTTCAGATGATGGGCGATCGTGATGATCGTCTTTTCCCGGCTCAAGTCGGCGATCGCCGCTTGGATGCAGGCCTCGTTTTCCGCGTCTACCGCGGCCGTCGCCTCGTCCAGAACGATGATCGGCGCGTTTTTCAAGATGCCCCGTGCGATGGAGAGGCGCTGTTTTTCCCCGCCTGAAAATTTCACGCCCGCTTCTCCGACGGCCGTGTCGTAGCCACGGGGGAGTGACATGATGAAGTCGTGGAGCCGCGCTTTTCGAGCGGCGGAAACGATCTCTTCATCAGAGGCGTTCGGGTTGCCGATGAGGATATTTTCTTTCAGGCTCAAGTTGAACAGAAAAACTTCCTGCTGGACGATGGAAAACAGCGAATTCAGCTGTTTTTCGGAGAGTTCTTGAATATCCCGTCCCGCGATGCTGATTGTTCCCGTACCCGGCCGCCAGAACCCCATGAGAAGGTGGGCGAGCGTGCTTTTCCCGCAGCCCGAAGCGCCTACCAGCGCGTTGCGGCTGCCTTTCCTGAATGTGAGATCGATGTCTTTGAGAGTGTCCCGCTTGCCCTTGTAAGCGAAACTCAAACGGCGGATTTCGATGTCGCCGTTTGCCGCCGCGGCATCTGCCGCGCGGCTTTGAGGCGCGGGGACGTTCAGGATGGAGCCGACGCACGACATCGCCTGATTGAATACGATCCTGTAATGCTGAAACGTCGCCGTCTTGGCTATGGACGAGGTGAACGCCGCGCCTAAAATGACGGCCAGCACGAATCTCGATACGGACAATCTGTCGATGGAAAGAAGCCACGAGCCGAATATCATGACCAGGACGACGCCGGATTCCATGAAGAGATCGATCAGCCCCATCGGGACGGAAACGCCCGCCATGGATCTCTTGACCCAATACACGTAATCTTTTGCGGAGCGAAGCGTCTCTTCGGTTTTTCTTTCCTCTTTCCCGAAAGCCTTGACGACGGAAATATTTGAGACGTATTCCATGAGGTTCCCCTGCATCCGCCTCATGCTGTCGGTGAAGATTTTGAAGTTCTTCTTCCACAGCGGGGCGGATATCTTTCGGGTAAGCCACATCAGAGGCAGTCCCGCGATCATGAGCAGCGCCAGGCGCCATTCGAGCGCGAGCATAACGACGAAGATGACGACGGGCAGAAGCGCGGCGGCCATGATCTCGGGCAGTCCGTGCGCCAGATAAACCTCCGCCTGTTCCACGTCGTGCTGTACGATGTTCGCCAGCTCGCCCGCTCTGCGTTCCTGAAAAAATCCCAGCGGAAGCTTTTTCAAATGGGCGATGATTCGAAGGCGAAGTTCCGTTAGAGAGTTGTAGGCAGCCTCGTGAGCCTTCCATACGGCTCCATAGGCGCAGACCGCTTTCAGAGCGAAGCATAAGAGAATGCAGCCGGAGTCTTTCAGTATGAGATTTCGAGAGAGGCTATGGGAATAGGCGATTCCAATCATGTGTATGATCAGAACCTGCGGGATGATATCCAATGCGGCCTTTAGGCAGATCATGATATTCGAGAGCCTGTTTTTCGATGCGACGTGACGGGTAAGTTCTTGGGAAGACGGCATAACGTGGATCTCCTTCTTGAATTTTGAATTTCTATTCGGTATTTGTGAGAAAATATTTTCTGCATCGGAACGGAGCCTTCGATGCAGAAATCGGAGTTGACGTCAATCTTGAAGGGCTGAAGGAACGTGCAGTGAGTTCACCCCCTCGTAATAGCATTTTGTCACGAGGGCGAGCATTTCCCGGGCAAACGCCCTGCTTCTGTAGTGTCTAGCGACTTCCAGCAAACTTTCTGTGAAATTGTTGGCCAAAATATGGACCAGCATGTCATGATATGGAGTGCCCGCGTTTTTCGACAGGGCCCTTTTTATATGCGCTTCTATGGAGCGGATCAATTCTTCTTTGGCGTTCGCGAATTGGGTGCCGCAGCTTTTATCCATGAGGATGACGAACACCTTGTGATGTTCGAGGATATTCAAAAAATAGCTTTCCGCCGCTTTTTTGTATTTTTCAGACGGAAGCCCCGTCTCGGCTTCTTCCGCCTGCGCGATCCGGTCGACGTCTATGGGGATAGACGTCGCGATCTTCTCGAACAGCTCTTTCTTGCTCTTGAAATAGCTGTAGATGAGCCCGACGGGGATCTGCGCTTTCTCCGCGATATCCTGCATTTTGGCGCTTCTGTAATCCTTTTCGTAGAAAACGCCGATCCCGGCGCGAAAAATGCGATCGCGGATCTCTTCTTTCAAGACTTGGGGCACGGCGGGTCACCTCATAAATTGAATTTAAATTCACTATTATGGTACGATATGGCGGCTGCCATGTCAATATAGGAAGCGCGAGGAAAAGAGACGGGAAAATAATTTTTTCGTCGTAAAGGATATTTTTGCGTTTCGATAAACTTTGGGCGCGAAAAATGAAGATTCTTTGGCTTTCCTGTGATATACTTATCCGAGTCGTTTTTTTATCACCATTGAGTCCAGGTTTTGAAAGGAGTGCTTCTTGTGAAATCGGAACTGCTGTCACAAGAAAAAAATATCGTAACCATCAAGGTAACCGTGGATCAGGCCGGTTATGCGGCTCAGCTGAAGAAGACCTATGCCGAGATCGCCAAACGGGTCAACATCCCCGGCTTCCGTAAAGGGAAGGCTCCCAAAGCGGTGCTGGAAATGCGCCTTGGCAAAGACTCGATCATGAGTCAGGCGCTCGAAGACATGCTTCCCAAAGTTCTTGACGAAGTCTGCGCCGAGTACGATCTTGAGCCGATCGCTTCACCTGTCGTCGACGATCTCGACATCAAGGAGGGCGAGGACGTCACTTTTACCGTGAAGTACGAGGTCGAGCCCGAGGTGACTCTTCCCGAGCTCTCGGATATCACCGTTGATCTGCCGGTGTTCGCCGTCAGCGAAAGCATGGTCGACGAAGCGCTCGAAAACATGAAAAAGAGATTGGCCACCTACCGGCCCGTCGATCGGCCCGCTCAGCATGGCGATAAAGTCCGCGCCGCCTACAGCCTGGTCGTGAAAGACGACGACGGCAAAGACATCGTGTCTCACGAACCCCAGATCGACACGTTCGAACTGGACAATCTTTCCATGCGCCCCGAGATCGTCGAGGCTTTGACGGGGACTGAGGCTGGAACCAAAAAGTCCGCCGACATCAACGTCGCCGACGATTATCGTGACAAGGCGGTCGCCGGCAAAACGGCTCACTACGAGTTCGACGTCATCGAGGTTCAAGAGCCGGTCGCTCCAGAGATGAACGACGAGTTCTTCAGGAAAGTCACCTCGGAGGACGTACACAGCGAGGCGGAACTGCGCGCCACGATCCGCGAGAACCTCGACAAGCGCCTGAAGGCCGACGCCCGTACCGCGGCCGAGAACGAAGCGGTCGCGAAGATTACCGAGGCTTCCCAGGTGGAACTGCCCGACTCGATGGTGCGGCGCCAGCAGGAACATCTTCGCAAGCGTTTCGAGGAGAACGTCAAACAGCGGACGAAGATGAGCCTTGAGGAATATTACAAATCCGAAGGGCACGATCTTAAGGAACTCGAAGAGAATCTCGAGAAAGACGCTCGCCGCGACGTGATGGGGTATCTCGTGGTTGATGCCTGTGCCAAAAAATTCGGCGTCTCCGTACGAAAAGAGGATCTGGACGGGGAGATCTCCCAGATGGCCGCCAATTACGGCATCTCCAGCGACAGCATCAAAGATATGCTGAAGAAGCGTCCGGAGAACTTCGAGAACATGATCTCTCAGGCGCGTTACCGCAAGACGCTGCAGGCGATTATGGAAAAAGTTAAAGTCAACGAAGTGAAGAAGGGTGTTGACGCTGAAGCGCCTGCCGCTCAGAATTAAGGTTTTTCCCTCGTTGCTGCGGCAGATACGATGCCGCGGCAATTTTTTTTGAAAGAGAAGCAGAAAGGAGCCTCGATTTCAACATGTATATTCCTTTTGTAATAGAACAGACCGGCCGAGGAGAGCGCTCTTACGACATTTATTCGCGGCTGTTGAAGGACCGCATCGTTTTTCTTGGCGACGAGATCAACGACGACGTGGCCAACGCTGTGGTGGCTCAGCTGTTGTTTCTGGAAAGCGAAAGCCCGGAGCGCGACATCAGCATCTATATCAATTCCCCCGGAGGTTCGGTTTCGGCGGGGCTGGCGATTTACGATACCATGCAGTTCGTGAAATGCGACGTGTCCACCATTGTCGTCGGCATGGCGGCCAGCATGGCCGCAGTGCTGCTTTCGGCGGGGGCTGTCGGCAAGCGCATCGCTCTTCCGAATTCCCGCATCATGATTCACCAGCCTCTCGGCGGCGCGCAAGGACAGGCCAGCGACATTGAAATCCAGGCCCGAGAGATCATCAAAACCAAGGAAACGCTGAACAATATTCTTGTGAAACATACGGGACAAAGCATGAGAAAAGTCAAGGGCGACACGGATCGAGATTTTTACATGACGGCGCAGGAAGCTCTTGCCTATGGCATTGTGGACAAAGTGATCGACAAGCGATAGAACGGGATGACGTTGAAATTCTTGATCCTCTCTCTCTTGTTGTTTATGATAAAACAGGCTGGTATCGGAAGGGATGACTGCCATGGCACGCACTGACGACAAAAATCGCAAGAATCCGCGCTGTTCATTCTGTGGCAGAAGCGCCGAAGACGGAATCACTCTGATCTCCGGTCCGGAAGGAATCAACATCTGCAGCGAATGCATAAAAATCTGCAATTCCTATCTGAGAAATACGGCGGATCTTGACGAGGCTTTTAACGATGTCGGGCAGCACGATGACAAGGTGATGTCGGCGCTGAAGAATCCCCCGCGCCCGAAAGAGATCAAAGAATACCTCGATGAATATGTGATCGGTCAGGATTACGCCAAAAAGGCGATTTCTGTCGCCGTTTACAATCACTACAAACGGATTGTCACCGGTTTCAGCGGCGGCGAAGTGGAGCTGCAAAAGAGCAATCTGCTCCTGCTGGGGCCGACGGGGAGCGGCAAGACGCTCCTTGCCCAGAGTTTGGCGAAAAAACTCAACGTTCCCTTCGCAATTTCGGACGCCACGACGTTGACGGAAGCCGGATATGTGGGCGAAGACGTCGAGAACGTGCTGGTGCGGCTGGTTCAAGCGGCTGATTATGACGTCGCCGCCGCTGAACGCGGCATCGTTTACATCGACGAGATCGACAAGATCGCCCGCAAATCGGAATCTACGTCCATCACCCGCGACGTTTCCGGCGAAGGGGTACAGCAGGCGCTTTTGAAGATTCTTGAAGGGACGGTCTCCAACATTCCTCCCAAAGGAGGGCGTAAACATCCTCAGCAGGAATTCATTCAGGTCAACACGGCCAACATCCTCTTCATTTGCGGCGGCGCTTTTGACGGACTTGAAAACATCGTCGGCCGCCGCGTCAATAAGAAGGTCATCGGCTTCGACAGCGACATTCGCAACGGCACCGCTGCGGATCGCTACGACCTGCTGAGGCAGGTGGAACCCGAAGATCTCGTTTCGTTTGGTTTTATTCCCGAACTGGTCGGCCGCCTACCGCTGCTCGTTCCTCTCCAGAGCCTTGACGCCGACGCTCTGGTGTGCGTTTTGACCGAACCGAAAAATTCCCTGGTGAGGCAATATCAGAAAAACTTCGAAATGGAGAACGTCGAACTGGATTATCGGGCGGAAGCCATTCGCGCAATCGCCGAAAAGGCGGCCAGCAAGGGGACCGGTGCTCGCGGACTGCGCGCGATCATGGAAAACCTGATGCTCGATCTGATGTATGAAGTTCCCTCATCCAACATCAAAGGACAAATCAAGAAAATCGTTATTACTCCGGAATACGTAGCGGGAACGGGGCAGCCTGAATACATCAAAAACGTGGAAGCGAAGGGGTTTTGACCGATGTTGTATGTGCTGCCTGCCCGTGATACCGTCATTTTTCCCGGAGTTCTTGTGCCGATTTTCGTCGGACGCCCTTCGACCTTGAAGGCCATAGAAATTGCGGCTACCGCGGAGAAACGTCGCATCTTTGTGGCAGCTCAAAAAAATCCTGAGGAAGAGAATCCGGGCCCCGCGGATGTATACGATGTCGGCACCGTGTGCGAGATGCTGCAGATGATCCGCATGCCCGACGGTACGATGAAGCTGCTGCTCGAAGGCAAAGAGCGCAAGCGCTGCCGCGCGTATGTGCTGCAGGACTCCATGCTGACGGCTGATCTTGTCTCCGTGCCGAGCGGCTACGTGGATAACGACCGCCTGGAAGCTCTGCGTCAGGAAGTGCTCCGCGAGTTTGAGAGCTACGTGACCTATCACCCCCGCCTGCCGGCTGAGCTGATTCAACCGGTCAGCGCCATCAAGGATCCCGGTCTGGCGGCCGACATGATCGCGGCGCACATGACCCTTGACGTTCAGCGCAAGCAGTCGCTGCTTGAATGTTTTCGCGTGGACAGCCGTCTCGAACTCCTTCTGAAATATTTGATTTCGGAGACGGAAATGCTGAAGCTGGGACGGGAAATCCACTCCAAGGTCCAAAAGGAGATCGACCAGAATCAGCGGGAGTATTTTCTGCGCGAACAGCTGAAAGCCATTCAGGAAGAGCTGAAGATCGACGACTCCCCGGAAGCTCAGGACCTGCGCGACCGGGCCGCGAAGAGCGAACTGCCCGATTACGTCCGTTCGAAGGTCGAGAGCGAGCTCAAACGCATGGCGAAAACGCCGTCCATGTCGCCGGAATCGACCGTCATTCGAAACTACGTGGAATGGCTGCTTGACGTGCCCTGGTTGAAAAAGTCGGAAGAGCGGCTTGATATCGACGCCGCGAAAAAAGTCCTCGACGCCAATCATTACGGTTTGAAACGAGTTAAAGACCGGCTGCTCGAATATCTGGCCGTACGGAAGTTGGCCGGTAAGTCATCGCGGGCGCAGATTCTGTGTCTCGTCGGACCGCCCGGCGTCGGCAAAACGTCGCTGGGAAAGTCGGTTGCCCAAGCGCTGGGGCGCCGTTTCGTCAACTTTTCTCTGGGCGGAATGCGCGACGAGGCCGAGATTCGCGGCCACCGCCGCACCTACATCGGCGCTTTGCCCGGGCGCATCGTGCAGAAATTGAAAGAAGCCGGCTGCAACAATCCCGTCATGCTGCTCGACGAAGTGGACAAAATCGGCTCGGATTTTCGCGGAGATCCTGCCAGCGCTTTGCTTGAAGTTCTCGATCCGGAACAGAATTCTCATTTTACCGATCATTATCTTGAAGTGCCCGTGGATTTGAGCGACGTGCTTTTCATCACGACGGCCAACGTGTCCCATACGATTCCGGCGCCGCTGCTGGACCGTATGGATGTGATCGAACTTTCCAGTTATCTGCCCGAAGAAAAGTATCACATCGCCAAAGACCATCTGCTGCCCCGCATCTACAAGGAAAGCGGCCTGACGAAGAAAGACGCTGTCCTTTCGTCGGCGGCGTTGAAAGCCGTCATTGCCGATTACTCTCACGAGTCCGGCGTGCGCGAGCTCGATCGGCGCCTGTCCACGCTGTTCCGCAAGATCGCCCGCGTAGCCTTGGAACGGGAAGAACGGGGCGAAGCGCCGCGCAAAGTCAGCATTGGGGTCAAAGATCTGGCGGGGTATCTGGGCGCGCCTCACCGTCCGGACGTAAGAATTCCCAGAGAACCGCAGACAGGCCTTTCCGTCGGGCTGGCCTGGACGGCTGCCGGCGGCGACGTCCTGATCATCGAAGCCGTGAAGATGCCCGGCAAGGGAGAACTGCAGCTGACCGGCAATCTTGGCAAGGTCATGCAGGAATCGGCGATGACCGCTCTGGGATTCATCAAATCCCATTGGCGTGAGCTGACGAATCAGGCTGAACCGAAATGGGGCGGCGTAGGACTGCATCTCCACGTTCCCGAGGGCGCCATCCCCAAGGACGGACCTTCAGCCGGCATCACCATGGCGATCTCGCTCTTCTCCGCTTTGAGCGGCGCGAAATATCGTCCCGGCTACGCCATGACCGGCGAAATTTCCTTGCGCGGCGACGTGCTGCCGATTGGGGGACTGCGCGAAAAAACGCTGGCGGCCAAACGCTACGGCATTTATAATCTGTTTATACCGGAAGCGAACCGGGCAGACGTGGAAGACATGGAACCTTGGATTAAACAGGGCGTTCATTATGTTTTCGTCTCTCAGGCCGCGCAAGTCTTCGAAGAAGCGTTGGAGGGCGGACGATGATCACGTGGAAGGCGTCGCTGCGCTGTACCGCCTATAAAATCCAGCAGTTTCCCGCAGGGAATCTGCCCGAAGTCGCTCTGGCGGGACGGTCCAACGTCGGCAAATCTTCGCTGCTGAACAAACTGGCCGGACAGAAACTGGCTCACGTCAGTTCGGAGCCGGGAATGACCCGCAGCGTCAACTTCTTTGACGTCCAGGCGCCTCATCCCTTCACGCTCGTCGATCTGCCGGGATTTGGCTACGCATCCCGCAGCAAGGACGAACGCAGGGGCTGGGCCGCGCTGATCGATGGCTATATCAAACGCCGCGAAACTCTGGCCCTGGTGGTTCATTTGGTGGATATCAGGCACGGCCTGCTGGAGAAGGACCGTGAACTTCAGGAATGGCTCAAAGCTTTGGGCGTGCCGATGCAGGTCGTTTTCACCAAAGCCGACAAGATCGCAAAAACGAAACGCAAGAGCGTTGTCATGAAATATGTCGAAATGGGCCTTTCTTCGTGGAGCCTGCCTTTGGCCTGTTCAGTCGACGAGCCCGAGACGATTGAAACTCTGAAAGCGCAAATCGATCTTTATCTGACCTCTGCGCTGAAATAAGTTCGACTTTGAGACTAGGGAGGAAAAACAAATGGCTTCGCGCAACACAGAGCTGTCGAAAACATACGCCCCCGCGCCTCTCGAGGGAAAATGGTATCAGTGGTGGCTGGATCATAATCTTTTTGACGCAAAGATTGATCCGGAGAAGAAAGCTTTCTCAATCGTGCTTCCGCCGCCGAACGTCACCGGAGCGCTGCACATGGGCCACGCTTACGACCACACGTTTCAAGACATTCTGGCGCGTTACAAGAGAGCGCGCGGATACAGCGTGCTCTGGCTGCCCGGGACGGATCATGCCGGCATTGCCACGCAGAACGTGGTGGAGCGTCGCCTCGCCAAAGAGGGCACGTCGCGCCGCGATTTGGGGCGCGAGGCCTTTGTGAGAAGAACCTGGGAGTGGAAAGAGGAGTACCGCAACCGCATCGTCGATCAGATGAAGAGCTTGGGCGATTCCTGCGACTGGAAGCGCGAGCGTTTCACGATGGACGAAGGGCTTTCCCAAGCCGTTCGTACGGTGTTTTGCCGTCTCTATGAAAAAGGCCTGATCTACAAGGGAAAGTACATTGTCAACTGGTGCCCGCGCTGCCATACGGCGCTCTCCGACATCGAAGTGGAACATTCCGAAGCGATGGGGCACATGTACTATGTTCGTTATTATTTCAAGGACAGCGACGAGTACATTATGATCGCCACGACGCGCCCGGAAACGATCATCGCCGACGTGGCGGTGGCGGTGCATCCCGGCGACGAAGCGCACGCCTATGCGATTGGCCGCGAGGTGATCGTGCCGATGACGGGCGGCCGTCTTGTCGACGGCAAAATGAGCGGCGGACGGGCGGTCCCCGTCATCGTCGACCGCATGGTCGATCCCGCTTTCGGGACCGGCTTCGTGAAGATCACTCCGGCTCACGATCCCAACGACTTTCAGGTCGGACGTACGCATGGCCTCGAGCCGATTCAGGTGATCAACGAGGATGGGCACATGATCAACATGACCGAGGCCGCCAGAGAGATGGAAGGCATGCCCGTGGCCGAGGCGCGCGTCAAGAGCGTGGAGATCATGCAGGACGAAGGCGTGCTCGAAAAGATCGAAGAGCTGCCTCATCAGGTCGGCCATTGCTACCGCTGCGGCACCACCGTGGAACCCTACCTGTCGGAGCAATGGTTCGTCAAGGTGGCCCCGCTGGCCGAACGCGGCGTCGCGGAATCGAAGGCCGGGCACATGCGCTGGATCCCTCCGCAGTGGGATAAGACGTATTATCAGTGGATGGACGGCGTGCGCGACTGGTGCATTTCCCGTCAGCTGTGGTGGGGGCATCGCATTCCCGCCTGGACCTGCGGGGACTGCGGTCATATCGTAGTTGCCGAACACGATCCCGAGTGCTGCCCCAAGTGCGGCTCCAAAAGGCTGAAACAGGACGAGGACGTTCTGGACACGTGGTTCAGCAGCGCGCTGTGGCCGTTTTCCACGATGGGCTGGCCCGAAAAGACCGAGGAACTGAAATATTTCTATCCGACGTCGGTCATGGTCACGGGATTCGACATTATTTTCTTCTGGGTGTCGCGGATGATCATGATGGGGCTGGAGTTTATGGATGAGGTGCCTTTCCGTGACATCTTCATCCATGCCCTGGTGCGCGACGAAAGGGGACGCAAGATGAGCAAGTCTTTGGGGAACGGCATCGACCCCATCGACATGATCACGCTGTACGGCGCCGACGCGCTGCGCTTTACAGTCGCGGCCCTGACGGTTCAGGGGCGCGACATCCTGCTTGGCCCTGCGAAGATCGAAAACTACAAACGCTTTATCAACAAGATCTGGAACGCCAGCCGTTTCGCGCTGATGAACCTCGGCGACGAGGATCATGAAGGGCAGCCCAATCCCCAGCATATGCGCCTCCATGACCGCTGGATCCTCGAACGGCTGCGCCGCCTTGACGACGTCGTGACGCAGGATATCGACGGATACTTCATCGGCGAAGCCGCGCGCGAGCTTTACGAGTTCATGTGGGGCGATTTCTGCGACTGGTACATCGAGCTTTCCAAGCCGGCGCTGTACGGCGACGAAGGCCCCGAGCGCCAGGAGACGACGAAACGCGTGCTGCTGTGCGTCTTCAAGGATGCTCTGCGTCTGCTGCACCCTTTCATTCCTTTTGTGACAGAGGAACTCTGGCACGCTTTTGCCTTTGGCGAGAAGCCGATGGAACTTGAGTCCTGGCCTGACGCTGCCGCTTACGCCGTTGACCAGGCGTCGGTCGCGGAGATGGACGAGCTTCAGGAATTTATCCGTTCCATCCGCAATCTGCGCGCCGAAGCGGGGCTGCCGCCCAGCCGGAACGTGCAGCGCATCGTGCTGCGCGGTCCCGATCAGGCGTTCGAGCCGGTGCTCGAGGCCAATCTCGACCTGATCAAACTCTCCGCCAAGGTCGACGCCGTCGAAGTCGTCGCGGCCGACGCGCCCAAACCACGCCTGGCGCTGAGTTCGATCGTCGAGGCCGGCCAGGTGTTCCTGCCCGTGGGCGACCTGCTCGATCCGAAAGCGGAGGTCGAACGTCTGCAGAAAGAATTGAAGCAGGTCGAGGCCAATCTGGCCCGCAGCGAGAAGAAACTCTCGAGCGAGAGTTTTGTGGCCAAAGCACCGGAGGATGTCGTCGAGACGGAACGTCAGCGCGCCGACGAGTCGAAGAGCCGCCGCGTTCGCATTCTCGAAAACATTGCCAGCTTGTCGGAGGAATAATCAATTAAAATGGATCGTTTCGAGTGTTGGGATGCTGTCGAAAAGCGCCTGAACTCTCTGACAAGCCCCGAGTCGATTTCGGGGCTTGTTTTTGTAGAGAAAGTTTTTGAGGAACTGGGAGATCCGTCGAGATTTCCTGCCGTTCATATCGCCGGAACGAACGGCAAAGGTTCTACGGCCGCCTGTCTCGATTCCATGCTGCGCGCCGCAGGATACAGGACGGCCCTGTACACGAGCCCGCATCTGACGTGTTTGGGCGAGCGGCTCCTGGTCGACGGGCAGATGCTGAGCTGCGAGAAGTGGCTGGACGCTCTGGAGCGGGTCGGTGCGGTTTTGAAAAAGCTGCCGGAGGTCCGTCTGGGATATTTTCAGGCGCTGACGGCGGCTGCTTTCTGGCTGATCGAGCAGGAGAAGGTCGATGCCGCGGTGATCGAAACGGGGCTGGGCGGACGGCTCGATGCCACGAACATCCTGCGCCGGCCTCTGCTGAGCGTTATCACTCCGCTGGGAATGGATCACATGCATTTGCTCGGCAACAGCCTGAGCGAGATCGCCGCGGAGAAGTTCGGCATCGTCAAGCCGGGCGGAAAAGTTCTGTACTGCGGCGGCGAGACGGCGCTGAACGAACAGTTCCGCTCTCGCTGTGCGGAGGTGGACGCGGCCGGCGAGATCTTTTCCGAGCGCTGTCGAGTTGCCGGCGTGCAAACCTCTTTGGACGGGAACTGCTTTACCTATGCGGGGCCGCAGGGAACGCGGCGCTGCTTCGTCCGGCTCGCGGGGCTGCATCAGCCTGAAAACGCTTCGCTGGCGCTGCGGGCCCTGGAAATGATTTCCGACCGGCTGCCGGTCGGCGCCGGGGCGATGGAAAAGGGGCTGGCGGAAGTTTCCTGGCCGGGACGCATGGAGGTCATGCACCGTAATCCCGACGTGATTCTGGACGGCGCTCACAATCCCCACGGCACGGCCGCGCTGATCCGGTCGCTGAAAGCGCTTTACGGCGACCGTCCGCTCAGCTTTGTCTACACGTCCATGGCCGACAAGGATTACGCCGCCTCGTTGGCGCTGTATGCCCGGGCGTTTCCGCAGGCGCGGCTGTTCTGCGTGGAGCTTGAAGGTGCGCAGCGCTGCGAAAGCGCCGAGATTCTGGCGCGGACGGCGGCCGCTTTCCCGTGGGGGGGCGAGCCGCTGGCGGTGAAAGATCCGCTGACGGCTCTGCAAACCGCCATGGCGCTGGGCAATCCCGTGATTCTTTGCGGAAGTCTGTACTTCATCGGCACGGTCAGGAGGCGGATAAAGGACGATGGATGGCTGTAAATCTTTTACGATCGCGCCGCATTGCGGTTTTTACGATTATCCGCTGCCGCCGCGGGCTCCCTTTCATGTGCGGATCTCCTTGAAAGGCGTCCGCGCGCAGGACGAGATCGAGCGCCTGGCGGCGCGTGCCCCGTTTGTCCTGCTCAGCCAGGTTCACGGCACGCGCGTTCTCTCCGCAGACCGGGCGCTCCGCTATCCCGGGAAAGATCGGGCCGACGGTCTGCTGATCGCGCCCGGAGACGCAGCCTGCGGACTGCGCTTCGGAGACTGCGCGCCGGTGCTGATCCTGTCCTTGGGGATGAAGCCGTGGATTCTGGCGCTGCATTCCGGCTTCAGGGGAACTTTGAAAAATATCTGCGCTTCGGGAATGGCGCTGGCCCGCGAAAAATTTGGCAGCGCCGCTCCGCAGGACCTTTATGCGTGGGTGGGGCCGTGTATTTCCGGAACGTGCTACAGCCGCCGCATGGACGATCCTTCTACGGCCGAAGCTCTGAAAATCTTTGATCCGGAGGCCGTCCGCGTTTCGGCCGAATACGCGCTGATCGACCTGAAAAAACAGATCGCCAGCCAGCTGCGGGAACAGGGCGTTCCTGCCGAACGCATTTTCCTCGAATCCCAGTGCACATGCTGCCAAACCGATCTGTTCTACTCCCACAGACGCTCCACTCGAGAAAACGACCCGCGAATGCTTCTTACAATACAGACTGAAAGGCCACAAAAATCGGAGTGTACGTGATAAGATAAAAAGAGCAGTGTAACATATAAAACGGGGTGAATCATGTGGGGAGCATCCGAGTTGGCGTCATCGGAGTAGGACATCTTGGCCGTATCCACGCGCGCATATATAAAGAACTGATGGGAGCAAAGCTGGTTGGCGTCGTTGACAGTTCTCTCTCAGCCGCAGAGGAGATTGGAGCGCAGTATGGCGTGCCGGCCTATACCGACGTGGACCGTTTCGTTGGCGAACAGAGCCCCGAAGCGATCAGCGTTGTCGTGCCGACCGTTGCTCATTTTGACGTGGCCAGCCGTCTGGCCCGACAGGGGATTCACCTGCTGATCGAGAAACCGGTAACGAGCACTGTGGAGCAGGCCTCGGCGCTTTTGGATATCGCCCGGGACAACGGCATCGTTCTCCAGGTCGGGCACGTGGAACGGTTTAACAGCGCGATTCGTTATCTTGACGGCGAGATCAGAAACGATCCGCTCTGCATACAGTCACGCCGCCAGGGCCCCTTTTCGTCGCGGATCGGCGACGTGGGGGTCGTGCTCGATCTGATGATTCACGACATCGATATTGTGCTTTCGCTTGTGAAGTCCGAAATTGCGGCGATCAACGCGATGGGCCGCAAGATCCGCACGAATCACGAAGATCTTGCCGTCGCTCAGATCGCTTTCGAGTCGGGAGCGGTCGCCGACATTCAGGTAAGCCGGGTGGCGGAGCGCCGCCTGCGCCAGATGGATGTGATGTGCCGCGACAAGTACTATTCCGTGAACTTTGAAACCCAGGACGTAATGGTTCATCACGCGCCGCAGACGTCGGCCGCCGGGAGTTTGATCGAAGTGATCGAGCATCCTCTGCTGCCGAAAGGGGAGCCGCTCAAGCAGGAGCTTCAGCACTTCATGACCTGCGTGCGCGAGGGGCGCCAGCCTCTGGTCGGGATTTCGGACGGCAAGCGGGCGCTCCAGGTGGCTGTGGACATATTGAAACAGATTCATTTTCAGGATTGATGCCAATTTCGTTAAAAAGGCTTCGTGCCTTTTCATGCTGTTTCTTGACGGAACGTATTAAGGAACCGCTGATCGATACAATACTATCTTTTAATTAAAAAGGCGCTTTCTCCAACGACAGGAGAAAGCGCCTTTTTCATATTGGTACGGATATTGCGGAACAGATTTCCGATGCTGTACTATTTCGAAGAAAAAATTTGGATATGCTTTGTTTTTTACAGCTCAAAACGCAGACCGGCGTTCCATTTCCATTTTTCTTTGAAGTCGCTGCCGGCGCTGCGCATCACGTCGAAGTAACCGTAAGCGGCCGGTCCGACGCGCAACGAGCCGCCGATACCATACTCGAACCATGTGTCGCGGAAATCGTCGCTGGTCTTGACCGCGGCGGCTCCCTTGCTCATGGTCACGTCGTAATCGCCGAGGAACTCGCGCATCAGATTCAGCCGCGCGTACAGCACTCCCTTGGCAAAGCTGCGTCCCGCCTGTACGCCGACTCGTCCGACAAGACTCGAAAAGTTTTCCTGTTCCACGCTGACGCCGGTGTTCGTCGCGTAGTCGTCGCCGCGCAGCCAGCCGAACGTCAGCTGCGCTTGCGGTTCGACGTACCAGCCGCTTTCGAACGCGAACTTCTTGCCGTACTCGCCGCTGAGCGAGAGAGCAAAGTTGCGGAATTCGCCCTCGATCGTCCTGTCGTGGCTGTCGTAGACGGTGTAGTCGTTTTTCAGGCTGCCGGCGCGCAGCACCACATCGATGTAGTCCCCCGTCGGGCGGATGTCGGTGCAGTACAGGCTGACGGTCTTGCCGTCGTTGTCTCCAGTGCCCCTGCGGTAGTCGCTTTCGCCGTCGAGATAGCTGAACGAAGCGCCGTAGTGTCGTCTCGTGCCGTCGGGCAGCAGCTTGAGGAAATCGTACCCCAGCTCGTAGGCGCTGTACTTGTTCTCCAGGCCGTACTGTCCGGCGCGCTCGAATTTGCTCTGACTGACCCTGAACCACGCGCCCTTGGCGCCGCCGTCCAGACGCAGCTCGCCCAGGCGCGAATGCAGCTGGTCGTTGGCCGTGCGCCAGGCGTGGTAGTTCACGGCGTTCGCCGCCGCGTCGATGCGCACGGTGGTCGTCGGCTTGGGCTTGTCCGGCTCAACGGGATCGGGGACGATCGTGACCTTCTTCAGATACCACTGCGTGTCGAACATGTCGTACTCCATTTCGTCGCCGGCGGCGCGGTCGGCGCGTCCCAGCTCGTAGGCGTTCCAGTAGAGCGCGCCCTCGGTGTCGCCGGCGCGGAACTCGCCCTGTTCGTTTTTGACGAAAGCCAGCACCGTTCCTTCCGCGCCCTCGGTGCCCGCGCCCACGTTGACCAGGTCGATGCGGTGCGATCCTTCGTGCGTGCCGTAGACGTACAGCCGGTCGCTCTTTTTGTTCTCCGGGTCGATATCCATTTTCACGGCGCCGTTGCCGCTCATGCGGCGATACACGTTGAGAGCGCGCATTCCCGCCTTGGGGAACCCGGCGTCGGCGTAGGTCACGTCGACAGCGCTCGTTTCGTCAAGATGCAGATCGCTGAGCGAACTTGTCGCGGTCATCATCCACCGCGCGCCGCGCTCGAACCGAAGGCGCACGCCCTCGTCGAGGGCGCTGTCCCGTTCCAGTCTGACGCAGTAATCCACCGTTCGGCCGCGCAGCCAGGAATCGGCCGTAGGGAAACGGACGAGCAGCTGGTTCCCGCGCAGCGTATCGGTGCCGTCCCCGTATTGCGCCGCGCCGAGGTTGCCGTCGATCTGCACGGTCCCCCCGCCGAGAGCCCCGTCGGTGTTGATCTCGATGCGTCCGTCGCGGCTGCCCGTCAGTCCGAACGAATCGGGATCCGTGACGGCTGAGCCCGTCCACCCACGCACGGTGCCGACGCCGATGTCGCCGGAGATCGTCAGTTTCTCCTGGGCCTGCACTTCGATCCAGCTTCCGTTCGCAAAGGCGCCGTCTGTCATGACAGTGCGGTGCGTCTGCATGCTCTCGAGCCCCGGATAGTGAGCCTCGTTGACGAAAAGGTTGATGTTCCTGCCGATCAGCGAAATACCGTGCGCGGTTCTTCGCGGCGCGATCAACGCTTCCTGTTGCCATAAACGGACGGCGCCGCCGATGGTAATGGCGTCCATCGGCGCGTCTTCCGTGCCGATGGAAAGGATTTTATGATGCTTCTGCTCGTTCGCGGTCAGCACGAGGCCGGTCGTCTCGGTGTAGTCGAGTTTGAACGTTTTGCCTTCGACGATGACCAGCGTGTTGTCCTCCACCGGTGCCGGCGTGGGAAAAGCTCCTTCCCAGAGGAACGCGTTGGCGTGGCCGCTGCTCAAAGAGATGTTATCGAAGGGCTGCCCGCCCGCGTCCAGGACTCTGTAAACCTTCAGCCCGTTGACGACGCCGTCCGGCGTCAGCTGGGCCGCAGGGAACGAGTCCGTGTTGCTGTAATCGGCGGCCTGAATTTTCCACGGGCTGCCGAGCGACAAAACGCCCGCCAGCGACAGGATCCAAAAACTTTCTGCGATGTTTCGCTTCCACTGTGTGACCATACATACCTCCTGAATTAATGTGTGACGTGCTTCGCCGAACTTCCTTTTCGCCGCGTCGCTTCGGCGTGCCGGCGCGGGGTGATGGAAGAAGTTCATGCAATTCCAAACGAAATGAGGATTGAAGTTTATTATAATAAATATATATGTGTATAGTAAGCAGTAATATATCGGATTATGCTGTCAAATTATCGTATTTATTTATGATTTATTTAGCATTCGGAGCGCCGCCGGGTTCTTCTGTGCCCGAACCCGTCTCGAGAGCCAGTTGAGTCACCCTCGTTGTTATTCTTCGCTAAATTTTGTCCAGCGCTGAAACGCTGCTTATACATGGAGCGGAGCGATGTTGTCTTTAAATAGTTCTATGGCTGAAAAACAGTCTCCTTTCGAAACGCGGCATTTCCGATACTGCCTTTCAATTGAAAATCAGGGCTCGCTTTGCGAATCTTCCTCGGGGCACCCTTGCGTCCGGCTTTTTGATTGGTGAAGGAGTATTATTGCCGCAATCATTGAACTCACTGCCATAGGAATATTGGATTGTGATATTATCGTCGTATATTTCGCACCCAGGAGGGACAACGTGGAAAAAAAGATCATCATGGGGCTTCCGGCCCTCAATTTTCAGGCCCTGTTGGGCCTCGTTCTCTTTGCGGCGACGTTCTTCCTTGTAAAGCTGATCCGCGGCGTTCAGACGGGCCGTTACCCCGGGGGCGGCGCGATGTTGATTTATCTTCGCTCGGTCTTGTGGCTCTGTCTTGTCGGCGGTCTGATGATGTTTTTCGGAGCGCTCCTTGGTTTTCGATATGTTTAAAATTCTGTCGGACGTGTTTCTCGCATTTTTTTAAGAATTCAGCAAGAAGAATAAGAGCTTTTTTCGTTATTCTCTGTTATTATTTGTAGGCGGTTTTCGCCTTCCTCCGTAGCCTTCGTGCGCACGGGAAAACAAGGAGCAATTCGTGATTGACTTTGCCCGAATTACTGATAGAGTATGATTATTGTTTTTTTCGGCGAAGGAAAGGGCGAGTCCCATTCTTGTCAAGCGCCTCACGGATTGACGTCTGATGAGCGTTAAAGATAAACGGCGTTAACGGCAGTTCATATTTTTCAAGGAGGTACCAGTATGGCGGTAAAAACCATCGATGAGCTTTGCAATGTGCTTCTCGACAAGCGCGCCAAGGCGGCGGCCGGCGGCGGCGAGAAGGCCGTTGCCAAGCACAAGGCCAAGGGCAGTCTCACGGCTCGTGAAAGGATCGATCTCCTCATGGACGAGGGATCGTTCGTCGAGCTCGACGAATTTGTGGAACATCGCTGCACGAATTTCGGCATGGAGAACAAAAAATATTTAGGCGACGGCGTCGTCACGGGCTACGGCACGGTCGGCGGACGCATCGTTTACGTTTTCAGCCAGGACTTTACGGTTCTCGGCGGTTCTCTGGGACAGATGCACGCCGCCAAGATCTGCAAAGTTATGGACCTCGCCCTTCGCAACGGCTGTCCGATCGTCGGCATCAACGACAGCGGCGGAGCTCGTATTCAGGAAGCCGTTGACGCTTTGGACGGCTACGGCGGAATCTTCTACCGCAATACCATTTCCAGCGGCATCATCCCGCAGATGTCGGTCATCGTCGGTCCGACGGCTGGCGGCGCGGTGTACAGCCCCGCTCTGACGGACTACATCTTCATGGTTGACAAGATCAGCATCATGCATATTACGGGCCCCGCCGTCATCAAGACGGTGACCGGCGAAGAGATTTCCAGCGAGGAACTGGGCGGCGCCAAAACTCATAACAGCCGCTCCGGCAACGCGCATTTCTTTGCCGCTTCGGAGCAGGAATGCTTCCGGCAGGTTCGTGACGTGCTGAGCTACTTGCCCAGCAACAACATGGGCGACGCGCCCCGCGTGGCGACGAGCGACCCCGTCTCCCGCACGGAGATGGCCCTGCGCACCATGGTGCCTACCGACGCCAACAAGGGATACGATGTGCACAACGTGATCAAGGCCGTGGTTGACGACGGCAAGTTCGTCGAGGTTCAGGCGATGTGGGCCAAGAACATCGTGATCGGCTATGCCAGTTTTGACGGCATGCCGGTTGGCATTGTCGCCAATCAGGCCAGCGTGATGGCGGGATGTCTCGATATCGACTGCTCTGATAAGGCGAGCCGTTTTATCCGTCACTGCGACGCCTTCAACCTTCCGATCGTGACGTTCGTCGACGTCCCCGGCTACCTGCCCGGCAAGGCGCAGGAGTGGGGCGGCATCATCCGTCACGGTGCCAAGATGCTGTACGCTTACAGCGAGGCTACGGTGCCCCTGATCACGGTGGTGATGCGCAAAGCTTACGGCGGCGCTTACATCGGCATGTGTTCCAAGGCTCTGGGAGCCGATTCTGTCCTTGCCTGGCCTCAGTCGCAGATCGCCGTCATGGGAGCGGCCGGCGCGGCCAATATCATCTTCCGCAAGGAGATCGAAGCGGCCAAGGATCCTCAGGCTGAGCGCGCCGAGCTCATCAGCGAGTATGAAGACGCCTTTGCGACGCCGTACCAGGCGGCCAGCCGCGGCTATGTCGACAAGGTCATCCTCCCCGAAGAAACCCGGTACGAAGTCATTCAGGCGTTGAAGGCTCATCGCACAAAACGTCAAGCCCTGCCCCGCAAGAAGCACGGCGTCATGCCCAACTAGTGAGGAGGAAGAGCGATGCCCGCTACCGAAGCAGTAAAAACATTAGCAGCGTCCTTTGGAGGAATGGGCGGTGCTACGGCTCTTTCCCTGATTGCCTTCAGCGTCGTTTTCCTCGTTTTGGCGGGACTGACGTTGGTTATCTTTGCCATGCGCGTTGTTTCCAAAGTCGCCGGCAATGGAAAAACCCCAGCGGCTGTTTCCGCCCCTGCGCAAGTTGCTGCAGGCGCTGCTCCCGCTCACGTCGGAGCGGCCTCGGACGACGAACTTGTGGCTGTTATCGCGGCGGCGATCGCGGCGCAGACGGGGACTGCGATGTCCATCAGATCGATCGTTCCGGCCGGCGTGCACCTGATCGGCAGCGACGAAACGCCATGGATCGCCTGCGGACGCATTGAGGCGCTGCAGGGAGCTCTCTCTGACCGCTGGAATTAGCGACTGACGGTTCGGGTCAGTGCGCCTGAAATCCGAAAAAATATCTTAATTGAAAAACAACTGAGGAGGATACTCATAATGTCGATGTATAAGATTACCGTGAATGGCAAGTCCTATGACGTGAACGTCGAGCCTCTTGCTGGCGCCGCTCCTGTCGCGGCGCCTCAGGCGGTTCCCGTTGCGGCGGCGCCCGCTGCTGCTCCTGTTGCAGTTACCGCGCCCAAGGCGGCGCCCGCTCCGGTGGCGGCGCCGGCCGCTGCCGCTCCGGCGGGCAGCACGGAAGTGACGGCGCCTATGCCCGGCAAAGTCCTGCGAGTCCTTGCCAAGGTGGGCGACACCGTGACGGCCAATGACAATCTTCTGATCCTCGAGGCCATGAAGATGGAAAACGAAATTCCCGCCGGCCGCGACGGCAAGGTGCTGGAGGTCCGCGTGAACGAAGGCTCGGCCGTGAACAGCGGCGACGTTCTCGTGGTTATTGGCTGAAAACTGCCGGTCCCGAAGGCGAGGCATCCACTTTTTGTGGATGACCTCGCTTTTTTTATGCAACTGTGGCAAAATAGCTTTGTTCCGTATAAATGACTGGAGGTCGGCGAATCAACTTCTTTTGAGGGGGAAATTTCATCGTGAAAATTCTTATTGGTTCCGATCACGCGGGGTATGAGCTGAAGCAGAAGGTCATCGCTCATTTGACGGGGCGTGAGGGCTTGGATGTGCAGGATTTTGGCACCGACACGGCGGAGGTTTCCTGCGATTATACCGATATCGCTCTGCAGGTGGGGCGCAGCGTGGCTCACGGCGACGCCGACTGCGGCATTCTGGTCTGCGGTACGGGACTGGGCATGGAGATCGCCGCCAACAAGGTCTCGGGAGTTTACGCGGCGGACTGCTGGAATAAAGAGGTTGCGGCCCTGAGTCGCCGTCATAACAACGCCAACGTTCTGACCCTGGGAGCGCGCGTCATCGATGAGCCGACGGCGATGGAAATCGTCGATACCTGGCTGGCGACCGAATTCGACGGCGGGCGCCATGTGCGCCGCACGCAGAAGATCTGCGCCTACGAACGCAGCACGAATCGAGCCTTTATGAACGATGCCGGTCAGGTGGTGGTTTTCGATCATCCGCTCGTGCAGCACAAGCTGAGCATTATCCGCGACAAGAACACCCCGGTGAAGACGTTCCGCGAGACGGTGGCGGAGATCGCTTCGCTGATGGTCTACGAAATCACCCGCGATCTGCCCCTGAAGATGATCGACGTGGAAACTCCGATCACGCGCACCAAGGCCTATGCGCTGGCGGGCAAGAAACTGGCCATCGTGCCGATCCTGCGCGCCGGGCTGGGCATGATGGAGGGCGTGTTGAATCTGATCCCCAACGCGAAGGTCGGGCATATCGGCCTTTACCGCAATCCGGAGACGCTTCAGCCGGTGGAGTACTACTGCAAGCTTCCGGGCGATATCGAGGAACGCGATATTTTTCTGCTCGATCCGATGCTGGCGACCGGAGGTTCCTCGGCGGAAGCCATCAGCCTGATCAAAAAGCGCGGCGGCAAAAAGATCTCTCTGGTCTGTCTGATCGCCGCGCCCGAGGGCGTTTCGGTCGTGCACGAGCAGCATCCCGACGTGAACATCTTTGTCGCGTCTCTTGACAGTCATCTGAACGAGCACGGTTATATCGTTCCCGGCCTTGGCGACGCAGGAGACCGTATTTTCGGAACCCGTTGATGAAGCCGTTCTGGCTTTTTGTGATCTTTCTGTTGTGGGGCGGCGGGATGACTCCCATTGCCATCATGCTGGCGGAGCGTTACGGCATGATGGATTACCCGGATCAGCGCAAGATCCACCATGACCCGGTGCCGCGCGGCGCCGGGCTTGTTTTGTGGAGCGGCCTGCTGATGTGGGCGCTGCTTTTTGCCCGGGTTTCGTTCGAACTGAGGATCATCGTGACCGGCGCGACGATCGTTTTTTTTGCCGGCTATGTGGACGACATGCTTTCTCTGTCCCCGCTCGGACGCCTGGTCGTGCATTTCCTTGCCGCCGCCGTCTCGTTGCTCATGGTGGGACGGCAGGATGCGCTGCATATGGGCGTTCTGTTGTTCTGGGTCGCCGGCGTGACGAACGCTTACAACTTTATCGACGGCATCAACGGCTTGGCTCTTTCCATGGCCTTCCTCAGTCTGAGCTTTATCGGCTGGATGAGCGCTTCGACTATGGTAATGCCGGTCATTGCCATGATCGCAGGGATCTTTTTCTGGAATTTCCCCAGGGCGAGAACTTTCCTGGGGGACGGCGGCGTCTACCTGCTGGGCTACTTTACCGCGGCCGTCACGATGCTTTGGCTGCTGCCGATGAATCTCGGCATTTACAAGTTCTGCGCGCTGCTGCTTTTCATTGGCGGCGTGCCTGTGATCGACACTCTGGCGGCGATCATCCGTCGCGCTGCCGCGGGGAAATCGCCTTTTTATCCCGATCGGAGCCATATTCATCATCGTCTGCTGGATAAAGGGCTGTCGCCGTTCGGGGTCCTGGCGGTCTTGAGCTTCCTGCAGATCATCAGTCTGTCCTGCGCCTATCTGCTTTTGCGTTTATAGGGGAAAAGCCGTCGCCCTGATCGAGGGTGACGGCTTTCTTGTAGTTGTTGTATAATGTAAAAGTATTTGTATCTTGGCTATCATAAAAACGTGCCTTAGGAGTGGGAGTTATGAGTAATGCTCAGTTTTTAAAGATTTCCGGCGGAGCGGCTCTCAAGGGGAAGGTTCGTACCCAGGGATCCAAGAACGCCGCGCTGCCGGTGATGGCGGCGGCTCTTCTGCTCGGCGACGGCGAAAAACTGACATGTACCAATGTGCCGCTTCTGCGCGATACCGAGACGCTGGTCGCTCTTTTGTGCGCGCTGGGGATGGGCGTGCAGTTCGAGGATGGCACGGCCACGGTGACCCGTCGGGGCGACCTGGTCTGCGAAATGCCCGCCTCGCTGGTGCAAAAGATGCGCGCTTCTTCGATCCTTTTGGGACCACTGCTTGCCCAGACGGGAAGGGCGGTCATGCCTTTGCCGGGAGGCTGTGCGATCGGCGCCCGGCCGATCGATCTGCATCTCAAGGGGCTGGCGAAAATGGGCGCTTCGATCGAACTCAGCCACGGGGCCGTCTATGCCAGCGCCAAGAAACTGCGCGGCTGCAGAATATATCTGGATTTCCCTTCGGTGGGCGCGACGGAGAACCTTGTCATGGCGGCGGTGCTGGCGGACGGCGAGACGACGATCGAAAACGCCGCCCGCGAGCCGGAGATCACGAATTTGGTTCAGGCGCTTCAGGCGATGGGGGCCGAGGTCTGTTATAAAAAGGACAACGCCGGCGTGATCCAGGTCAACGGTCGGGCCGGATTGGTTTCCGGCCGCGTCCAGATCATCCCCGACCGCATCGCTTCATGCACGTACCTCTTGGCCGGCGTGATCACGAACGGCGAAGTGACCGTGACCGACGTGACGCCTCAGCATTTCGATTCTCTTCTGGCCAAACTGGAAGAGGCCGACGTGTCTTATGAACGGCAGGAAAGCAGCGTCACCGTTTATCCCTCGCGCGACAGGCTCAAGAAGCTGTCGGTCAAGACCATGCCTTATCCCGGCTTCCCCACCGACGTGCAGCCGCAGCTGATGGCCGCGCTGTGCCTCGCCAAGGGCACGAGCGTGATCAAGGAAAGCATCTTCGAATCCCGTTTTCAGCACGTGGCGGAACTTCGCAAAATGGGCGCGGCGATCGAGATCCAGGGCAACACGGCGGTCATCAACGGCGTACCCGCTCTGTACGGCGCCAGCGTGCAGGGAACCGATCTTCGCGCCGGCGCCGCCTTGGTGCTGGCGGGGCTGGCGGCCGAGGGCGAGACTCGCGTTTACGGCCTTGACCATATCCTGAGAGGGTACGAAAATTTCGATCGCGCCCTGCAGGGACTGGGTGCCAAAGTTTCTATCGCGGAAGACGACGAAGGCTTGCTTTAGAGCGTTTATCCTTCCAGAAGGGGGGAGCGGTCGTGAAGACGAAGACGGTTTCTGACCTCCTTCCGGGGAAATATGAAGTCCTGGCCTTTTACGGGCCGGCGGGAACGGGAAAAAGCATGCGCTCGCAGATGGTCGCGTCGAAACGCAGCGTCGATATCATCATCGACGACGGGCTGCTGATCTCCCGCGGGCGAATTCTGGCCGGGAAAAGCGCCAAAACGGAACCCAACATGGTACGGGCCATTCGGCGCGCCATGTTCCATTTTCCCGAACACCGCGACGAGGTGCGGCGCTGCCTGGCGCGCCATCCTGGATGTCGCATCATGATTCTCGCCACATCGCGGGGCATGAGCGACGAGATCTGCGAGGTACTGGGACTGCCGCTGCCTTCGGAATACGTGCGCATTGATCAGGTCGCCTCCGACGACGAGATCGAAAAGGCGCTTTACGAGCGGAAACAGAACAAGCGTCACGTCATTCCCGTCGCTCAGACGCAGATCCAAAAGAACTATACGGGACGACTGGTGGGCCGTCTGAAAAATCTTTTCTCGAGTCGGGACGAGGCGGAAAAGACCATTGTGCGTCCTCCGTTCAGCTACTACGGGGCGCTCAAGATCGAATCCGCCGTCGTCGAACAGATCGCTGAGCACGTGGCTCGCGGCACCGTACAGGTGGTCTCCGTCAAAGAGCCCAAAGTGAAAGAAGAGAACGACCGGCTGGTCATTTCTCTTTTCCTGACGGTGAGAACCGGCGCGCTCAGCTTCAAGGAACTGACCGGTCAGGCGGCGCTGCGCGTCCGGGTTGCCGTCGAACAGCTGACGGGAATGGAAGTCGCGAGAGTCGACGTGACCATAGCAGAGGTAACCTTCAATGACTGAAATGCTCTATCAAGCGCAACGCTCTCCGCAAGAGCGCACGGCGCTCTACCAGCTGCTGCGGGACGCGGCAAACCGATGCGAACAGTGCGGGCTCTGCCGCTCCAGAAAGAACGTCGTGGTCGGCGAAGGCAGCCTGACCTCGCGCATCATGTTCGTCGGCGAAGGCCCCGGCGAGGTTGAGGACAATTCGGGACGTCCCTTCGTCGGTCCGGCCGGGCAGCTGTTGACCCGCATCCTCGAGGCGGCCAAATTCAGCCGCGACGATGTGTACATCACCAACATCGTCAAGTGCCGGCCGCCCAACAACCGCGTTCCCGAAATCGAAGAGGTCTTAAGCTGCCAGCGCTGGCTGGAGGCTCAGATCGCCCTCCTTCAGCCGCAGATCATCGTCTGTCTGGGGAACACGCCTCTGAAGTGGTTTCTGCACGGCACGGAGGGGATCACTAAAATGCGTGGGCGCTGGTTCACGTGGCGCGGCGCGGCGCTGATGCCGATGTTCCATCCCAGTTATCTGCTGCGGAACCAGAGCCGTGAGCGCGGCGGCCCCAAGGACTTGACGTGGCGCGATATTCAGGAGATACGTCAGCGCTATGAAAGCTTGAGAGGATAAAGCATGGAAAGTTGCGCGAACTTACCGAAACACGTTGCCCTGATCATGGACGGCAACGGCCGCTGGGCTAAAAAGCGCGGCCTGCCCCGCCTGCTGGGGCACCGTGCCGGGATTGCTGCTCTGGAGCGGACGGTGCGTGCGGCCGGCGAGATGGGCATTGGCTGGCTGTCGGTCTACGCTTTTTCAACGGAGAATTGGAATCGTCCTCGGCTCGAAGTGGCGGGGTTGATGGAGCTGCTTCGGCACTACGCGCGTAAGAAAGTTCCCGACCTTGTGAAAAACGGCGTCAGAGTCCGTTTTTGCGGGGCGCGTCGGGGCGTGCCCGACGAGGTGCTCCGAATCATCGACTGGAGCGAAGCGGAGACGGCTCGATGCGGCCGCATGACGCTGATCGTCTGTTTCAACTACGGTGGCCGGCAGGAGATCTTGGACGCCATTGCCGACGCCCAGTCCAAGGGTGAAACGATTGCCGGCGAAGAAGACCTGAGGAAACATCTTTATCTTCCCGACATCCCCGATCCCGATTTGATCATCCGCACCAGCGGGGAACTTCGGATCAGCAATTTCTGGCTGTGGCAGGGATCGTACAGCGAATACTATTTTACGGACACGCTCTGGCCCGATTTCGGCACCGCGGAACTGAAAAAGGCATTGCAGTCCTATGCCGGAAGGGAACGCCGCTATGGACGAGTCGAAGAGTTTTAAGCATACGCTGGTTGTTCGCACTGCTACCGGCACGGCATTGGTCGCGGTGATGTTGGGATTGCTTTATCTCGGCGGCTGGTGGTGGCATGTCTATGCCGCGTTTGTGGCTTTGGGGTCGCTCTGGGAGTTTTATCGCATGTCGCCCAGTCTGCCGAAAGCGGATCGCTTCGTCGGCCTGATGGCTGCGACGGTGGTGCTTTTTTCCTCCGAACACGTGTCGCAGACGGGGTTGATGGCGATTTTCGGCTTGTGCTGCTTCGCCGTCTATTTCATGGAACTGGCGCGGCGCCAGCTGACCGCCGGCAGTCATTCCATCGCCAGCGTCGGTCCCGTGATCACCGGCTTGGTGTACGCGGTCATTCCGTGGTACTGCATGATTCGTTTTCGGGCTCTGCCCGATCCCGTAGGATGGGCGGCGGTGCTTTCCATCTTTCTCTGCACCTGGTCCTGCGACGTCATGGCTTATCTTGTCGGCTCGCGTTGGGGGACGGTGCGCGTTTGTCCTCATATCAGCCCTCACAAGAGCCTTGAAGGTTTTATCGGCGGTTTTGTCGCCAGCACGCTTTGCGGTGCGCTGTGCGCGCTGTTTTTTAAGTTCAGCCCGATGGCGTTCGTCCTCGTCGGCGCGGCCTGCGGCAGCGCCGGCCAGCTGGGAGATCTGGTGGAATCTCTGATCAAGCGCGAGAACGACGTCAAGGACAGCGGACATATTTTTCCCGGTCATGGCGGATTTCTCGATCGCTTTGACAGCGTTCTCGTCAACACGTTGTGCGCGTGGATGATCTGGTGGGCTTTTCTGCTTTGAGAGCTGAAGGATGTTGAAAAATACGAGAAAAAAGGTGGCCGTGATCGGCTGCACCGGCAGCGTGGGCTCTTCGGCGCTTGACGTGTGCCGCTCCTATCCCGAGTTCTTTCAGGTGACGGCGCTGGCAGCGGAGACGGGAAGAGAGGCGCTGCCGTCGCTTTGTCGGGAGTTCGGACCTAAAATTGTCGTCTTGCGGAAGCCGCGCTGTGATTTGCCCAAAGAAGTGGCACTCTGGCAGGGAGACGAGGCGCTGCTTCGTTTGGTCGAGTCCGACGAAGTGGAACATATTGTCTTCGCCTCGTCCGGTGTTGCCGCGGTGAAGGCGCTGGCGCGCGCGATGGAACTGGGCAAGGAAATCAGCCTGGCCAACAAGGAATCGGCGCTGATCATGGGCAAGCGTCTGACCTCCGCCGTGCGCGCCGGCCAGATCCGTCCGCTCGACAGCGAACATAACGCGCTCTGGCAGTGTCTTGCCGGCGAGCATTACGATCACGTGGAACGGCTGGTTCTGACGGCTTCGGGCGGCCCCTTCCTGCGCACGCCGCTGGAGCATCTCGACGCGGTCACGCCCGAGCAGGCGGCGTCGCATCCCGTCTGGCCCATGGGGCGCAAGATCAGCGTCGACAGCGCCACGATGATCAATAAAGGCATCGAGCTCCTCGAGGCGCACGATCTTTTCGGGATTTCAAGCGAGAAAATCCTGCCCGTGATCCATCCCGGCTCGAAGGTCCACGCGCTGGTTTCTTTTATCGACGGCGCGACGAAAATGCTCCTGAGCCCTCCCGATATGCGGCTTGCGGCGCTGACGGCCCTCTCGTGGCCGATGCGCTTGCCATTGCGGATGAAGAAGATCGAACCGGTCGAACTGGACGGCCTGGATCTTCATTTCGAAAGGCCGCAGGAGGCGCGTTTCCCCGGACTTTATACGGCGATTGAGGCGAGCCGCAGGGGCGAGCCCTATCCCGTCATTCTGATCGCCGCCGACGAAGCGGCCGTGCAGATGTTTCTCGAAAGAAAGATCGGCTTCGCCGACATTGCAAAAGTTGTGGCCGCCCTTGTGGACGGCTATAACGGCGGTCCCGCGGAAGACGTTTCTTCGCGCATCGCGCTTTACGAACGCTGCCGGGTTCACGCTCTCGAATTGGTAAACGAAAGGGCCTGGAGCAGGAAGAAGGTTTGGGTTTAAATGATTCTGAGCGTTATATCGTTTCTTTTTATCATCCTGATCTGCGTGATCGTGCACGAATTCGGCCATTATCTGACCGCGCTCTGGTGCGGCGTCAAGGTGCACGAATTTTCTTTCGGCATGGGGCCTGTGCTGTGGCAGCGTCAGGGGCGCAAAAATAAGTGGTCGGTGCGCGCTTTCCCCGTGGGCGGTTTTGTCCGTCTGGCCGGCATAGGCGAGGAGAACGAGGGCGAATCGCTCCTTCCTGGGGAGAGCTTTCAGGAAAAGCCTGCCTGGAAGCGCTTGATCGTCTTGGCGGCCGGCGCCTTCAACAATATCCTGCTGGTCGTGGTGCTGGCGACGGTGCTGCTGATGTCGCGCGGCGTGATGGACCTTTCCGTCAGCGAAGTCGGCGCGCTGATGTCCGGCTTTCCGGCGGCGGAGGCGGGGCTGCGGCGCGGCGACGTGATCGAGCGGGTCGGTGGTGTCGACGTTCGTGACTGGGAAGAGATGACCCGTGCGATCCGCTCTCAGGCCGCCGATCAGGAGAAACTCGAGCTGACGGTCCGGCGCGGTTCCCAGCAGCTGACGTTGACGATGGGAACCAAAGCTGAAAAAGCGGGCGAGCCGCCGCTGATCGGCATTCAGCCCGCAATCAGGAAGCTGCCGCTGAGCCGGGCTCTGCGCGGCTCGATCGCGTGGACCTTCCACATGTCGCTGGTGATGCTCCAAGGGCTGAAAGAAATGCTCGTTCACCCGGCGAAAGTCGACGTCTCCGGGCCCGTGGGCATCGCCGCCATGGCCGGGCAGGCGGCCAGCGCCGGATTTTTCTCGCTGCTGTCGTTCCTCGCCGTGATCAGCCTCAATCTGGGGATCATCAACTTGCTGCCTTTTCCCGCTCTCGACGGGGGACACATCCTCTTTGTGCTGGCCGAGATGATCACGGGCAGAAACATGTCCCTCGAACTGGAAGGGAAGATCCATTTCATCGGCTTTATGATCCTGTTCGCTCTGATCGTCGTCGTGACCTGGCAGGATATTTTGAAGCTCTTTTAGCGCGGAGGCCGATCATGAAAAGAACCGTGCGGATTGGTTCCCTGACTCTGGGCGCGGGCGCGCCGGTGCGGGTCGAGTCGATGCTGAAAACGCGCCTCGACGACACGGCCGCGTGTCTGAAACAGCTGACCGAACTTCGGGCCGAAGGCTGCGAACTGGTGCGCGTCGCGTTTCCCAAGCCGGAGCTGAAAGACCGGCTGCGCGCCCTGAACGATTCCTCGCCGCTGCCGCTGATGGCGGACATCCACTTCGATCCGGCGCTTGCCGTCGCGGCCATGGAGGCCGGCTGCCCTTCCATCCGCATCAATCCCGGCAACATGGGCAGCCCCGGGCGCCTGGCGGCCGTCGTCGACCTGGCGCGGGAGCGCCGGGTCGTCATCCGGATCGGCGCCAACAGCGGTTCGGTCAATGACGCGCAGCTTCGGCGCGCCGGCGGCGACCGCGGCGCCGCTCTGGCGCTGGCAGTCGGAGAGCAGATGGAAATGCTGCTGTCGCTGAAATTTTACGACATTGTCGTTTCCGCCAAATCGACCGATCTGGAAGAGTCCCTGCGCGCCAATGTCCTTCTCCAGCGCCGCTACGGCGACTTCCCGTTCCACGTGGGGATCACCGAATCGGGCAGCGGATTGGACGGCGTCGTCAAAAGCGCCTGCGGCCTGTCGCGGCTTTTGGCGCTGGGCATCGGCGACACGATGCGCGTCAGTTTGTCCCAGCCGCCCGCGGACGAAGTGCGGACGGCCTACAGCATCCTGCGGGCGCTGAATCTGCGCCAGCGCGGCGGGCGGCTGATCTCGTGCCCGACCTGCGGACGGCGCCAGCTGGAAGTGACCGCCGTCGTTCCTCAGCTCGCCCCGATATTGGAAGAACTGCCCGACGGCTACACGCTGGCCGTGATGGGCTGCGAGGTGAACGGTCCGCGCGAAGCCCGCTGCGCCCAGCTCGGCGTCGCCGGTTCGCCTTCGGGCCCGGTCATCTTCAAAGACGGAAAGATCGTCGAGCGCGTCGAAAGCGGCTGCGTGATCGAGGCGCTGCGGCGCCATCTGCCGAAAAAATCTTGAAAAAAAGCCGCCACGGAAGAATGATATGTCCCCTTCATTTTTCCGTGGCGGCTTTTTTCTGCCCTAAATACAGCGAGTGTGGTAAAATAAAACGTCATGTCGCATGAGGGAAGAGGAGGGGCTTCTGTGAGAGACGCCAGAAAATTGATCGACGCCATCGAAAAATGGATGAGCCAGATTATTTCCGCTTCCGGAGCCGGCGGCGCCGTGGTCGGACTGAGCGGCGGCATCGACTCGGCCGTGGCGGCGGCGCTGCTCAAAGAAGCGCTCGGGACGGAACGCGTGATAACGGTGTATATGCCGTGCCACAGCATTCCGCTTGACGGAGAGCACGCGCGCCTGACCGCCGACGCGCTGGGAGTGAAAATGCTGACGGTCGATCTGTCGGAGACTTTTGACGTCTACCGGCGCACGATCGGCCGGATCATGGAACCTTCCGCGCTGGCAGCGGCCAACATCAAGCCCCGCCTGCGCATGATCACGGCGTATTCCATCGCGCAGACGCTCGGGTACCTGGTGTGCGGTACGGGCAACAAGGACGAGCTGACCGTGGGCTACTTTACCAAATACGGAGACGGCGGCAGCGACTTTATGCCTCTGGCCGATCTGACCAAGGCCGAGGTGCGCGCGATCGCGCGCGAAATGGGCGTGCCCTCTCCGGTCATCGAAAAGCCGCCGTCGGCCGGACTCTGGGAAGGGCAGACCGACGAGCAGGAAATGGGGCTGTCCTACGACGTACTTGACGCGTATGTTTCCGGACGCCCGGTCGATGAGAAGAGCCGCAGGGAAATCGAGCGGCGCAGACGTATTTCGGAGCATAAAAGGAAAATGCCGCCAATCTGCGTCATCGACGCAGTTTGAGCGATTTCAAGCATGTTTTGCAGAGTGCGATTCCTTAAACTTTTTATGAGGTGATTTTGTATGTCAGGGCATTCGAAGTGGGCAAATATCAAGCATCGTAAGGCTGCGCAGGATTCCAAAAAAGGAAACGAGCGCCAGAAGCTGATCAAGATGATCATCATCGCGGCCAAGGAGGGCGGCGGCGATCCCGGCATGAACGTGCGCCTCAAGGCGGCGCTCGACCGCGCGCGGGCGGCCAGCGTCCCCAACGACACGATCACCAGGGCCATCAAACGCGGCACCGGCGAGCTCGAGGGCGTTTCCTACGAGGAACTGACGTACGAGGGCTACGGCATCGACGGCGTGGCCATCATCTGCGAGTCGTTGACGGACAACCGCAACCGTACCACGCCCGAGATCCGCGCCATTCTCGAACGCAACGGCGGTTCCATGGGGACGGCCGGCAGCGTGGCCTGGAACTTCGAGCGCAAGGGCAGCATCGCCATCGAGGGGGCGGTCGACGAGGATCAGCTGATGGAAGATGCCATCGACGCCGGCGCGGATGACGTGGCCGTCAATGAGGAGGGCGCCACGGTGACGACCGATCCTTCAGCTATGATGGAGGTTCGCGAAGCGCTTGAAAAGAAGGGCTATAAGGTCACCGACGCCGAAAATGTCTTCGTCCCCAAGACGACCGTGACGATCGGCGACGTGGAAAAAGCCCGCAAGATGCTCAAGCTCTTCGATCTGCTCGACAGCCACGACGACGTTCAGAACGTCTACGCGAACTTTGAATTTACCGACGAGGTGAACGAGGCCATTGCCAACGACGACTAAGGGGCTTGTCTGTCTGGGGATCGACCCGGGCATCGGCCGCCTCGGATACGGCTTTGTGTGCCAATCGGGAAGCTCCTATCGGGCGCTGGCCTACGGGTGTCTTGAGACGCCTCCCCATCAGGATACGTCAGTGAGAATTAAAGCGTTGTATGACGGTGTGAGGGAGCAGATTGAAAACTGCTCCCCTCATTTTATGTCCGTTGAGAGACTCTATTTCGGACAGAACCGCACGACTGCCGAAGCGGTGTGGCAGGTTCGGGGGGCCATACTGTTGCTGGGAGCGCAATATCATCTGCCGGTTGTCGAACCCAAACCGTCGGAAGTGAAGCTGACGGTCTGCGGCGATGGCACGGCGGAAAAACGTCAGGTACAGCTCATGATCCAGCAGCTTCTGAACCTGCCGGAAATCCCCCGCCCCGACGACACGGCCGATGCGCTCGGTATCGCTCTGGCCGGCCTGGCGATCGTCCGCAGTCCGCAGTATGCCTATGGAAGGAGATAGCCGGCCATGCTTGCCAGCATCAGAGGAAAGGTCGTAGAAAGGTCCGAATTTGCAGCCGTCGTCGAGTGCAACGGCTTTGGCGTGGAGGTCCTTTTGACGCGCCAGGCGGCGGAACGATGCGAACTCGGAGCGCAGGTATTTCTTTACACCCTGCTGCAGATCGGCGACGCCGGCGTGGCTCTTTACGGTTTTGCCGACGATACCGAACGCCGGACGTTCAAACTGATGATTCTGACCAAGGGCGTGGGCGGCAAGGCGGCCATTTCCATCCTTCAGTATCTTTCCCCTGCGGAGATCGTCGCGGCCGTGGAGCAGAACGACATCAGGCTGCTTACTTCGGTGCCGGGAATCGGCAAAAAAACGGCCGAACGCATTTGTTTCGAACTTTCCGACCGCATTCATAAAAAAGGCTTTATCCAGCTGACGGGCGAACTGCACGGTGCGCCTGCCGGCGATCGGCAGGCGGCCGCCGGCGTGCTCGACGCTCTTGAATCCCTGGGATTCGACCGCGCCTCGGCCGTGCGCGCCTACAAGTCGGTTGTGGCTGAACAGGGAGAGTCTCTTGGCGAAAGCGAGGCCATTATGAGCTGCCTTCGCATCCTTCAGCCCCGCAAGTGAGGTGATGCGTTTTGGACAAAGAAAACATTCATCGCGGTTTCGATCTGCCCCCGCTCGAAGAGCTCAAAGAGCGGGAAGACGAGAGGGGCCTTCGCCCCCTCCAGTTATCCGATTTCAACGGCCAGACGGAGATAAAATCCAAGCTGGAAGTCTATATCCAGGCCGCGAAGAAGCGCGAAGAAGCGCTGGACCACGTCCTCTTTTACGGGCCTCCCGGCTTGGGAAAGACGACCCTGGCCGGCATCATCGCCCATGAAATGGACAGCGAGCTGCGAGTGACGACGGGGCCGGCGCTGGAGAAGCCCGGCGATCTCGCGGCGATCCTCTCGAACCTTCAGGATCACGACGTGCTGTTCATCGACGAGATCCACCGCATGTCCACGACGATCGAAGAAGTGCTGTACTCCGCCATGGAGGACTTCACGCTGCACATCATCGTCGGCAAGGGGCCTCTGGCGCGCAGCATCTGCCTGAACCTGCCGCACTTCACGCTGGTGGGGGCCACGACCCGCCTGGGGCTGCTCAGCGCGCCGCTGCGCGCGCGGTTTGGCATCGTCGAGCAGCTGCGGCTCTATACGGCGGAGGAACTGTGCGTCATTCTCGACCGCGGCGCGGGCGTGATGAACATGAAAGTGGAGCCCGACGCCTGCCGCGCGATCGCCAGCCGTTCGCGCGGGACGCCGCGGATCGCCCTGAGGCTGCTGCGCCGCGTCCGCGACTTCGCCGAGGTGGCCGGCGTGCCGACCGTCGAAGCCGCTCTGGCGGCGCGGGCGATGGATACGCTCGGCCTTGACGGACTGGGGCTGGACGACGGCGACCGCAAAATACTCGACGCCATCGTCAGCCTTTTCGACGGCGGTCCCGTGGGGCTTTCGACCCTTGCCGCCGCGCTGAACGAAGAACCTCAGACGATCGAAGACATCTACGAGCCCTATCTGATTCAAAAGGGCATGATCGAACGCACCCCTCGAGGGAGGAAAGCAACGGAAAATGCGTACCGTTATCTTGGCAAGACGCCGCCTCAGGCGGCGCCGGATCAACTGGAACTGCTGTAAAAAGATCGCTCTCGCCGTGTTTTTTTTCTCGCTGTGCCTTTCGGCTGAGGCTCAGGCGCGCTGGATTCGCGTGGGGCTCATGACCGCGCCTTCCGCGCCGATTTCCGGACGCAGCTTGAGCGGCAGGGATGGCGGCGGCCGCCGCTTTTCGTTGCCGGCGAGTTTCAGCGCTCACGCGCGCGGATCGAACGTCGTCATTCAGGGAAAAAGTTATGCTTCGCCTGTGATCGTGAGCTCGCCGCATCAGATCCGCTGCGGCAAAGTCAGCTATGAAGGCGAGCTGGTGCTGCGGGCCCGCGGCGGGCAGGTCACGGTGATCAACCGTCTTGACGTTGAAAAATACCTTCGCGGCGTCCTCGGCTACGAGATCAATCCGCAATGGGCCATGGAAGTCCTCAAGGCGCAGGCGGTGATCTCCAGGACCTACGCGCTGGCGCAGATGGGGCGTCACGAAGCCAGCGGTTACGACGTCTGCACGACCGATCATTGTCAGGTCTATCGAGGCACGAACGTGCTCCACGCTTCGACGGACCGCGCGATCGCGCAGACCCGCGGCCAAGTTTTGACGTACAGGGGCGATTTGGCGCACACCTTTTTCTGTTCCGACAGCGGCGGCGCCACCGCTGATGTCGGCGACGTGTGGGGCAAACGCGTCCCCTATCTGGTCGTTCGCAAAGAACCCTTTCCCTCCGGATCTCCCAAGGCTCGCTGGGAGGCCTCTCTGTCGGCGGGCGAGATCCAGAACGCTCTCGCCAAAAAAGGCAAAAGCGTGGGAACGGTGTCGCAGATCGCCATCGAGCGGCGGGACGCTGCCGGGCGCGCGGCGGCGCTGAGATTTACGGGTTCTGCGGGAAGCTCCGTGCTCAGCAGCGCGGCTTTTCGCACCCTGATCGGCGCGAAAAAAGTGCGCAGCACGTTCTTTGAGTTTTCTCCCGAAGGCCCGCGTGCGACCGACGTGCCCGATCCCGTTCAGCGCCGCGAAGCGCCCCGGACCGCGAGAAAAATCGCCTTTGACCCGACGCCTCTGACGACGGCTGAAGACGCGCAGCTCAAGGCGCTGATCGAGCAAAAGAAATTCAACGTCGACGAACGCCTGGACATGATCCTCTATCCCGAGCGGCGCCGGAATTACCTGTATAAAGCTTTAGGCGTCGAGGCGCCGGCAATGGAGCGGAAACGAGAACCGCTCGAACAGCCGGCGGAGACGGCGAAGCGCATTCCGAATCCGGCCCGGACGGCAGTTTCCGCCAGCCTCGCCGGCGGCAGCGTCACATTGTATGGGCGCGGCTGGGGGCACGGCGTCGGCCTCTCGCAGTGGGGAGCCAAGGCCATGGCGGATCGAGGCTGGTCGGCGGAAAAAATACTTGAGTTTTATTATCCCGGCACGGCAATCCAAAAGAGATGAAGAGATAACGTACGGCAAACCTTTACAGGAGTGACTTTTTGTCAATGACGCAGAGGGACTTTTTCGACATCAATACCTATGATTATGAACTTCCGCCCGAGCTGATCGCGCAAAAACCGGCGGACCCCCGCGACCGTTGCCGCCTTCTGACCGTACGCCGCGCGGACGGGAAGCTGTTTCACCAGCATTTCCACGATGTTCTCCAATGGCTTCGCCCCGGCGATGTCCTTGTGCGCAACGACACGCGCGTTATGGCCGCGCGCGTCGGAGGCGTGAAGGTCAACGGCAGTGCCCAGGTGGAGGTCCTTCTGCTGCGTCCGGAGGACGACGGCGAAAAATGCTGGGAGGCTCTGGTTCGCCCCGGCCGCAAGCTGCCCGAGGGATCGCGGGTGCGCCTTGACGGCGACGTCGTGGTCACAATCGACGCCGTCAAAAGCGAAGACGGCGTGCGCCGCGTCGTTTTCCCCGCCGACTGCGATGTGCGCGCTCTGGCCGAGGCAAACGGCTCGATGCCGCTGCCCCCTTATATTCATGAGCGCTCGTCGCGCCCCGAGGATTATCAGACCGTTTATGCGAAGGATCCCCGTTCTGCGGCGGCGCCGACGGCCGGCCTCCATTTTACTCGCGAGCTGCTTCGGAAAGTCGCCGAGCGCGGCGTGACGATCGCCGACATTACGCTCGAAGTCGGGCTGGGAACGTTCCGCCCCGTCAAAACGGAGGATATTCGAAGGCATCATATGCATGTCGAACACTGCGTGATCCCGCAGGATGCCTATGACAAGATCGTCATGGCCAAGAAGAACGGCGGGCGCGTCGTCGCCCTCGGCACGACCGTGGTGAGGACGCTCGAAGGCATGGCCGCCGCCTCTGGGGGGCTTCATCCGGGCGTGCTGGAAACGGAGCTGTTCATCTATCCTGGGTTCGAATACAAGGTCGTGGACGCACTGATCACGAATTTTCATCTTCCCAAGAGCACGTTGGTGATGCTGGTTGCGGCCTTTGCGGGCTATGACCTGACCATGAAAGCGTACGCCGAAGCGGTGAAGGAACGATATCGCTTCTTTTCGTTCGGGGACGCCATGATGATCGTATAAAGGCAGGCGCCGCGATGAAAAAAATCCTTGCGGTCCTTGCGCTCGCTTTTGTCGGCGCCGCCGCCGCGTATCGCTGGAAGCCTTCGCAGTGGAAAGACGTCTTCGTCATGCCGTTCCATAAGAACGAAAAGACGGCTCAGCTCTTCCTGAAAGAGGGCGAATCTCTGCGCCACTTCGCACAAAGGATCGCCGAAGAGGACCTCGTTGCCGACCGCCGCAATCTGCTGTACTGGCTCGGCAGGAAAGGCGCCGATCGTTCGCTTCGCGCCGGGGGGTATCTCATATCTTCCGGCCCTTCCTGGTATGTCGCTGAACAGCTGAGCAGCAGCGAGCCTTCGTACTTCAGCGCGATCATCGTTCCCGGCGCGCTGCCGCAAAGGCCTTTTTCGCTGGGGAGCGACGAAGCGCAGAAAGCGGCCCTGAATGACCTCGACAACTTCCCCGCGGCCATGCGCCGCATTTTGCCCGACGCCGCCGAAGGACGCGCCGCGTTCCTTTTGCCCGAGACCTATTCCCTGACGGAGGCATCTCTGCCGGAGCTTGTCAGACAGGCGTCGGCGGCGTGGTATGCCCGTTTCGGCGCGCTTCTGAACGATAAGGACAACGCTTTGCGGACGGCGGTGATCGCCTCTCTGCTGCAACGCGAAGCGCAGATCGACAGCGAATACCCTGTGATCGCCGGAGTCATCGAGAACCGGCTGGCTCAGAACATGCTGCTGCAGATCGATGCCAGCGTCGTCTACGCGTGGTATCTTCAGAAAGGCGAAACGCTGAAGCGCGTGCTGTTCAAGCATCTCGAAGTGGATTCGCCGTACAATACCTATAAGAGCGCGGGGCTCCCGCCGCTTCCTGTCTGCGTTCCTTCGCCCCAAGCCTGGGAAGGCGCGTTGGCACCTGAGAAGAACGATTTTCTCTACTATGTGGCCCGCGGCGACGGAAGCCATCGTTTTGCCAAAACAGAAGCCGAACACCAGAAGAACGTGCTGCTCTATCGCAAAAGCAAATAAATTCGTGGGAACAGAAGAAGGAGACGCTTCCGATGGAAGAAAAGAAACGTTGTCCCGGCTGCGGAGCCGTTTTTCAGAGCGTTGACGAGAATCTCCCCGGCTATCTTGTGCCGGGCAAGAATCCCGACGAAGGCGTGCTTTGCAAACGCTGCTTTCAAATGAAGCATTACGGCGTTTATCGCAAGGCGCTGCTCGCTGACCCGGGGATCCAAAAGGATATCAGGGCCCGCGCGCTGGGCGCCGCCGCCCTGTTTCTTGTCCTTGACGTGAGTCGTCCGGAGATTTCCCTGCCCGATCTCGACTGGGCGGAAAGCATGAAAAAGCCTGTCTTTGTTATCGCCAACAAAATCGACCTGCTCGAACCGTGGACGACCCGCAAAGACGTGCTGCAGTGGCTGTCGGAACGCACAGGCGTCCGTCAGGAACAGATTCTCCTGGTCTCGGCGCAGAACCGCGGCGATATGGCCGAACTGCGACGGCACATCGAGGAGACGTTCGACGCCGACGACCGGCTCCTTTTTGCCGGCGCCGCCAATGTCGGCAAGAGCACGCTCCTCGGCGCTCTTTTGAAGAATGAAGTGCCGACGGTGTCCCGTCTGCCCGGCACGACCGTGGGACTGACGGAATACCAGATGGCGGACGGCCCCGTTCTGGTGGACGCTCCCGGCTTGAAGGGGGAGGATCCCTTCGTTCCCGTGCTCTGTCCTGATTGCCTCGCCGCTCTTTCGCCGAAAAAAGTTTTTCAGAGCAGCATCGAGGTGCTGAAAACCGGTCAAACCGTTTTTTGGGGCGGCCTGGCGCAGCTTACAGTTGCGGATGCGGGCGAGCGCGGCTGGGTCCGCTTGGGGATTTTCGCTCCTGACAGCGTCACGATCCATCGCACCCGCGAAGAACGCATCGACGGCCTGATGAAGGATCATGTCGGCGAATTGCTGGTGCCGCCGTGCCGCAAGTGCGCGGCGAAACTGCGGACGCAGAGCTGGCGTGAAGAAGAGTTCCGGATCCGCCCCGAAGAAGATCTGGTCGTCCCCGGCATCGGCTGGGTCGCGCTGTACAGCGGCGCTTGTACGGCGAAGCTGCGCGCCCCCGCGTTCGTGAAGGGAGTTCGGCGTCCCTGGCTCATTCCCTCGCCGGCGCGGCGGCTGCAGGGGAAGAAAAAATATTAATGGCCGCTTTGGAGGACTGCAGGCAGTTTTTGAGCGCTCTGCCCGGTATCGATGGGGGCGATCTGTACTTTCAGCGCTCCGCGTCGCGCAGTTTGTCCTACAGTGACGGAAAAGTCGAAGAGGTTTCCAGCTCTTCGTCCGCTGGCTGTTCCGCCCGTTTGCTGAAAGGCAGGAGTTCGGCTTTTGCCGTGGTTTCCGGCGTCGAACGCGGCGGCGCGGCGCGGGCTCTTGCAGAGGCGGCCCGCATCGCTTCGGTCAAAAGCGGGAAAGTTCCCGCAATGAATTTTCCGATTGACCGCGTGCAGGCGTTCTTTCCGGAGAACGTGGATTTTTTCGGTGAAACTGACCGGTGCCTGCGGGCAGAGTGCGGCTGGATCAGGCAGATCACGCTGTCCTGTTCCGCAAACGCGCGCCGGTACGTCGTCGTTTCACCGGAAGGAAGCCGTGCCGGGGAAGTGGAACATTGTTCTTTTGCCGCCGAGGTGATCGTGGAACGCAATGGACGTCTGGAAAGCGGCTATGACGCTTTTTCCCTGTCCGGAGACGCCCGTGAGTTCTTTCGAGAGCTTTCCGCGAACAACGTGGCTCGCAGAGCTCTTCGGGAGGCTTTGCTCAACCTTGAAGCGGTGGAGTGTCCGACGGGCGCCATGCCGGTGCTTTTATCCGACGAAGCCGGCGGCACCATTGTCCATGAGGCCTGCGGGCATGGAATGGAAGCCGATCTCGCGTTCGAGGAACAGTCGTCCTTTGCGGGAAAAATCGGCAGACAGGTCGCGGCGGAGGACGTGACGGTCGTTGACGACGCGTCGATCCCCGGACTCTACGGTTCTTTTGCCTGCGACGACGAAGGGACGCCCTCCCGGCGGACGGTCCTTATCGAGCGGGGAATTCTGAAAAACTACCTGACGGACAAACGATGTGCGCGCTTGTATGGCCTGCCCCTGACCGGCAACGGGCGGCGCTCGTCCTATGCCGGCCTGCCGATGCCGCGTATGAGCAACACCTTTGTGGCCGAAGGGACCCGCGAGCAGGGCGAGATGATCCAGAGCGTTCCCCGTGGGATCTTCGTCTGCCGCATGGGCGGCGGCGAAGTCAACACGACGACGGGGGAATTCGTTTTCGACGTCACGCAGGGCTCTCTGATCGAAGACGGGAAAATAACGCGCCCGGTCAAGGGCGCTTCGCTGATCGGCCGCGGCATCGACGCGCTGATGGGGATCCGTGCCGTCGGCAAAAGGCTCCACATGGAGCCGGGAATGTGCGAAAAGGAGGGACAAAGCCTCCCTGTCACAGACGGACAGCCATCGTTGCTGATCGATGGACTTGTCGTCGGAGGGACGGCCGCTGATAGATGAGTTCGAAAAATCGCTTTAAATCGCGTCGGCGTGCCACAAAAACTCAGTCTGCACGTGGCAGGATGGCCAAGCGCGGTTTTGAATTCGGCGCGCTGTTCCGTCTGTGTCAGATTTTTCTGGCGGCGATCCTGCTGTATGTCACGGCCTCGTTGTTCACCAAAGGCGCCGGCGTGCTGGGTAAGGACATGGCGAGCTGCCTGCTGCGGCTGGCGGGCGGCGGTCTTGTGCTGCTGCTGTTGCATTTTTTCTACGGCCTTTTTTGTTCTTTGCTGTACCGTCAGGTTCATTCCGTCTTCAGCCAGTGGATGGGGACGTTCTGTCTTTACGGCGCCGTCACTCTGTTCCTGGGAATGCTTCGGCGCATCGGAGCGGGCGAAAATATCGGACTTCTCAGTCCCGGTATTCTGGGGAACGTCTCTTCTCAGGTGCTGCCCCGTTTTATCGGCGTGATCGGGACAATGCTGACGGGGCTGTGTCTTGTCGGACTGGCGGCATTCAATTATGGACATCTCAACGCTGCTCGTGTTGCCTGGCTCCGCGAGCGTTTGTCGTTCGTTCACATGCCGCGCTGGCGCCGCGAAAAAGCGTCCCAGGCCCCCGCTTCTGCGCAGGCCGAGGGGGAAGCCGCGCCGGCGGTGCAGGGTGAGGCCGAAACGGCGCGACCGGAAGAAAGTATCCCCGAAGAGGCGTTGCCCAGCGAAGGAGCCGAGGCTGCCGAGGCCGCCGTTTCTGAAACGGAAAGCCCGCCCCGAAGCGGCGGCGCCGGAAAAACAGGCTTCTGGGGCTCGCTGGGCGCTGCCGTGAAGGCGCTGTTCGGTCACGGCAGGAAGGAACGCGAAAACGGCGAGATCATCGACGAGTATGCCGAGCAATACGCCGACGAGCAGGGAGAGAACGCCGAAAGCGAAGATTACGGCGATTATTTTGCCAACGCGCCCCAGTCCGACCGCTATGGCCATGAAGCGGCGGAGGCGCGGGAAGATGAACTTTCCGATACGAATGGCGAAAGAGCGTCCGCCGCCGTCACTTCCGTGGAATCCGGAAGCGCTGGCGAAGCGGAAAGCGCCTTTGCAGCGGCCGGTTCCGTGCCGATCAGCAAAAAACCTTCCGTGGAAGTGGAACCGTCGGGAGATCTGGTCGGGACGGAGAACGTTCAGTTCTGCGCGGGACGCCCGATTCCCGCGGGAAGTTTCCCGCCGCCGCTCGATCTGCTCGGACCGCATCGGGACATCAAAGAGGTCATCGACGATCAGCAGGCGCAGGAAAACGGACAGAAAGTGATCTTGTCTCTTGCCGATTTCGGCGTTTCCGCGGAACTGAAGCGCACGATCATCGGCCCGACGGTCGTGCAGTATCAGATCCAGTTGGCTCCGGGCATCAAGGTCAGCAAGGTGATGGCTCTCGGCAACGACATTGCCGTGGCGCTGGGCGTCTCCTCGATCCGAGTGGAAGCGCCGATCATCGGCACCTCGTATGTGGGCATCGAACTGCCGAACGTCAATCGCCGTTCCGTGCCGCTGCGCCAGATTCTGGAAAGCGAAGTTTTCCAGAAAACGAAACTCAAGCTGCCGCTGCCGCTGGGGCAGACGGTGGACGGGCGCATCCTCATCTCCGGTTTGGAAGACCTGCCGCATCTGCTGATCGCCGGAACGACGGGGTCGGGCAAGAGCATTTTCGTCAATAACTGCATCGTCTCTCTGTGCTATCACAACACGCCCGCGGAGCTGCGCTTCATCATGGTCGATCCGAAGCGGGTCGAGATGGGCATCTACGAGTCGCTGCCGCATATCCTCGCCAAACCCATCGTCTCGGCGACGGGGGCCGTGCACGCTCTGGCCTGGGCCGTGCGCGAGATGGAGCGGCGCTACGACGTCTGCTATCAGGCAAAGGTCAAGGATATCTTTTCGTACAACAGTAAAGTTCTTCCCAAGGATCGTCTGCCTCATATCGTGATCATCGTGGACGAGCTGGCCGATCTGATGATGACGGCTCAGAAAGAAGTGGAAGACTGCATCATGAGTCTGGCGCAGAAAGCGCGCGCCTCCGGAATCCATCTGATGCTGGCGACGCAGCGCCCCTCCGTCAACGTGCTGACCGGAACCATCAAGGCGAACATCCCGGCGCGAGTGTCTTTCGCGCTGCCGTCGGCGGTCGACTCGAAAACCATTCTGGACAAGTCCGGCGCGCAGAATCTGCTGGGCAAGGGCGACATGCTCTTTGTCAGCACCAAGACGCCGCATCCGCTGCGGATCCAGTCGCCGTTCCTGGACGAACAGACGAACATCAGGGTGGTCGAATATCTGCGCAACACTTTCGGCGATCCCGAATACGTCGATCTGGAAGAGGCAAGTGACGAAAAGGGGGGGACTTCTTCCGACTTTCTTGAAGACAGCCGCCTTGAGGAAGCCATCAAGATCGTGCTCAGCACCGGCGTGGCTTCGTCGAGCGGTCTGCAGCGCCAGATGCGCGTCGGTTTTACCCGCGCCGCCCGCATGGTCGATACGATGGAGTCCATGGGCATCGTCGGACCGCAGCATGGCGGCAAGCCCCGGGAAATCCTGGTGGACGAGGCGGAAGCTTTGGAGATTCTCGAGCAGCTCCGCGGCGAATAGAAAAAAATGACGGTGAAAAAGTTTGCGTCCATCGGGCGCAGACTTTTTCACCGCCATGGCAGGAGCCGGGGATAAAAAAAGAGGCCCCTTTCGGGCCTCTCGGCGTGTCCGTTCTACCGGAAAAGTTCCGGCTGAAATCATTGGCAGCACAAGGAACGGCGGCTTGTCCGTTTTGATTAGAGCGCTCTCTTGACTTTTCCGGAACGAAGGCAACGGGAGCAGATGCGCATTCTCTTCGCTTCGCCGCCGCCAAGGTCCACGCGGACGGAGAAAAGGTTGAGCAGCCAGCGTCTGCGAGTTCTGCGATGAGAGTGGCTCAGCTGATTTCCCGTCGCAGGACCGCGACCACAGCAGTCACATACCTGGGACATTTAAAGCAGCCTCCTTTGTGTAGTGTTCAGTAACAACCAGTGAATTTTAACACAGGTACGGCCATTAAGGCAAATGGTTTCAGAGGTCTGGATATTTTTTTAAGAAGAACATTTTCTCTCTCTGCGGGGAGCTTTGATTGGAGTCGTGAAGATGGACTATTCAGCGAAAATCGGACGCCTTGAAGAAATCTTGAAAAACATGGAGCATACGGCGATGCCGCTTGAGCAAACGCTGGCGCTCTATGAAGAAGGGCAGAAGCTCGTGGCCGAGTGCCGCCGGTTCCTTGCCGAAGCGGAGGGGAAGGTCAAGAAGCTGGAGGACGACGGGACGTTGAGCGACTTTGACCGGCAGGAAGAAGACGAAAATGGACTTTAAAGAAGAACTGAGCCGCCGCTCGGCTTTTTTCGAAAGGTCGCTGCGGACTTTTTGCGGAGAGGAACGCCGCCGCATTCCGGCGCGGCTGCGCGAGGCCATGAATTATTCTCTGTTGGCGGGCGGCAAGCGCCTGCGCCCGGTTTTGTGCATGGCCGGAGCGGAGATCATGGGAGGAAAAGCCGAAAGCGTTGTGCCGATGGCGACGGCGTTCGAGATGGCGCACACCGCGTCCTTGATTCACGACGACCTGCCCTGCATGGACAACGACACGCTGCGCCGCGGCAAGCCGACGAACCATGTCGTTTACGGCGAATCCCTGGCGCTGCTGGCCGGTGACGCGCTGTTTCTTGACGCGTTCGAGACCGCGCTCGACGGTCTGTCGAAAAACGGCGCCGAACCGCAGCGCTGCGTCCGGGCTCTCGCTCTTTTCGCGCAGGCGCTCGGCCCGGAAGGGATCTGCGGCGGCCAGGTGCTCGACACGGATCGCGCCAGCCAGACAAACGACCAGAGTTTTGTCATGGACATCGCTTCGATGAAGACGATGGTGCTGATCCGCGCCTCGTTGTGCGCAGGCGCCATCTTGGCGGGGGCGGACGGCGCGCTTTTGCAGCGGCTCATGAAGTATGGAGAGAACGTCGGGCTGGCGTTTCAGATCGCCGACGACCTCCTCGACTGCACCGGTTCGCAGGCTGCGATGGGAAAGACGCTCGGCAAAGACGAAACGCAGGGCAAACGCACGTTCGTGCGCGCCTACGGTCTCGACGGTGCCCGCGCGCTGCTTCATGAGAGGACGCTGGACGCCGAAAGGCAGCTGGAGCCGTTCGGGGAAAAGGGCGCGTTCCTGCGGAGTCTGGCCGCCTATCTGGAGCACAGGTCGAATTGACATGGCGCTGCTGGACGACATCAAGGGACCGGAAGACGTAAAAAAGCTCCCCGAGAAGGAGCTTCCCGGACTGATCGGCGAAGTTCGTTCCCGCATCGTCGACGTCACGCTGAAAAACGGCGGCCATCTGGCTTCTTCTCTGGGAGCCGTGGAGTTGATCGTGGCGCTGCTGCGGGTCTTCGATCCGCGGCGCGACCGCGTCGTGTTCGACGTGGGGCACCAGGCCTATGCGTGGAAGATCCTGACGGGGCGCAACGCCCGTTTCGAGACGTTGCGGACGGAGGGCGGTATCAGCGGCTTTCCGAAAATGAGCGAAAGCCCGTACGACCACTTCGGCGTCGGACACAGCAGCACCTCGCTCTCGGCGGCCCTGGGATACGCGGTCGCGCGCGACCTGCGCGGCGAAAAGCATCACGTCGTCGCCGTCGTCGGCGACGGCGCGCTGATCAACGGCGAGTCCTTCGAAGCGTTGAATCACGCCGGTTCCCTCGACAATCCCGTGATCTTCATCCTCAACGACAACGCCATGTCGATCAGCCCGCGCGTGGGCGGCATGGCGCTGCATCTGGCGAGGCTGTCCACTTCCGCGCTGTACAAGGGCACGAAAAACGTCGTGAAGAGCTTTTGCCGAAAGGCGTTCCGCACCGACCGGGTCTATCGGCGTTTGGAGCGGATGAAGAACGCCGTCAAAAAAGCGCTGAGCCGCGGCAACCTTTTCAGCGACATGGGGTTGACGTACTGGGGCCCTTTCGACGGACACGACGAACAGGAACTCGAGCGCGTCTTCGCTTTGGCGAAAAATTACGACGGTCCCCTGCTGATCCACGTGCTCACGGAAAAAGGCAAAGGCTATGCGCCGGCCGAAGAAAATCCCGTCGCCTATCACGGCGTCGCCGCCGCGCGGAAAGCTCCCGCGAGTTCGGCGAGCTGGAGCAGGGCGGCGGCTGCGTGCATCGAAGATCTGGCGGAAAAAGACCCCCGCGTCACGATCCTGACCCCGGCCATGACGGAAGGATGCGCGCTGAATCGTCTCCGCGCCGTTTTCCCGTGGCGTTTTTTCGACGTGGGCATCGCCGAAGAACATATGCTCACGTTCGCCGCGGGGCAGGCGGCCGGCGGCCTCAGGCCGATCGCCTGCATCTATTCGACGTTTTTGCAGCGGGCGATGGACCAGCTGGTGCACGACATCTGTCTGCAGCGTCTGCCGGTGATCCTGGCCGTGGACCGCGCCGGACTGGTGGGCGAGGACGGCGAGACGCATCAGGGACTGTTCGACATGAACTGGGCCAGCGCCATCCCCAATCTGAAAGTCTGGGCGCCTTACGACGGTCGCTCGCTGAAAGCCGCCTTCGAGAGCGCGGCGCGCTGCGAAGGTCCGTCGCTGATCCGCTATCCGCGCGGCAGCGCCGTGGAACGGCTGACGCCGGCCGACGCTTTCGAGACGGCAGATTTCGCCTTCGTGAATCGAAACAGCTCATGGTGCGTCGCTGCGGCCGGATCGGCCTGCCAGATCGCTCGCCGGGCGGCCGAACTGGTTGACGAACGCGGCGGCGAAGCGCCCGACCTGCTTTATCTGAACCGCGTTTCTCCGCTGCCGGAAGAGGCGCTGGCGCGGCTGGACGGAAAAAAACTCCTCGTCACGGCCGAAGAAGCGTATGAGCGCGGCGGGCTGGGCGAGCACCTGTCTTTGTTCTGCGCAGAGCGCGGTCTGCAGTGTGCCGTGCGGGCGGCGGCGCTGCCGGCGGCCTTCGTCGCGCCGGGCACGCCGGAGCAGCAACGCAAGCGTCTTGGCCTGACGCCCGAAAGGATCGTGGAGTTCTATGAGCGCCAGATGCGTTAAAAAACGACTTGACCTGCGCCTGGTCGACGAAGGGCTGGCCGATTCCGTTCGGGCGGCCGGCGCGCTGATCATGGCCGGGGAGGTCCTGATCGACGGTCAACCGGCGTCCAGCGCCGGACAGCCGGTGAAGGACGCCGCCGTCGTGCGCCTGAAAAGCGGTTCCGGCGGCTGGGTCAGCCGCGGCGCCCACAAACTGCTGACGGCGATCGAGCGTTTCCATCTGAAGCTGGACGGCCGCGTGTGCCTCGACGTCGGCGCTTCGACCGGCGGTTTCACTCAGGTGATGCTCAAACATGGCGCGGCGAAAGTCTACGCCGTCGACGTCGGCTACGGACTGCTGGACTGGAGCCTGCGCACCGATCCGCGCGTGGTGGTGATGGAGCGCCGGAACGCCCGTTCCCTGACGGGGGAGATGTTTTCGCCGCCGTCGGATTTTGCCTGCAGCGACGCCTCGTTCATATCGCTGCGCCTGCTGTTGAATCCGCTGGCGGCGTCGACGTCGGCGGACGCCGAAGCCGTGGTGCTGGTCAAGCCGCAGTTCGAAGCCCGCCGCGAGGAAGTCGGCGAGGGCGGCGTGGTCCGTTCCGCGGACGTTCATTGCGGCGTGCTGGAAGATCTGTCGGCGTTCATCAGCGGCGAGACGCCGTGGGGACTCGCGGGGGCGGCCTGGTCGGCGATCAAGGGCCCCAAAGGCAACATCGAATTCCTGTTTCATTTGAAAAAAAACGTCGCCTCGGCGGCAGTGGATTTTCATGAGCTGGTGCGCATGAGCCACGAAGCCCTCGCCGAATGAGCTGAACTTTTAAGGCGTCGGAGGAAACTGCGTCTTGTTTCCTTCGGCGCCTTTTTGTTGTTTTGTTGCGGAAATCGCCGCCTTTGAATTGTCGGCTTCGTGAAATCTGCTATAATCGCATTGAATTCTTTTTGTGAAACGGAATCCCTGGTGTATTTCCGATGGAGGACAGTCGATGAAATTCGGCCTGATTGTTAATTTGTCGAAGCCCGAAGCGGTCCAGCTGGCTGAGGAGCTGTGCGCGTGGGGAAGAAAGAGGGACAATCCCTTTTTGCTCTTTGCCGATGAGGCGGCCGCGCTCCGTCAGAGCGGGATCCCTCTCGACCGTTGGCTGGCGGAGGTGGAGACGGCGCTGGTGATCGGCGGCGACGGCACTTTTCTGCAGGCCGCCCATCTGGTGCAGCACAGCGGCATCAACCTGTTCGGCGTCTCCGTGGGACACCTGGGCTTCCTGGCGGTCGGCGATCCGCGGCGCGTGCGCGAACAGATCGAGCAGATCGAAAAGGGCGATTTTAAGATCGAACGGCGGCGTTGTCTCGAAGGCGTATTGGCGACGGAGGAGAAAGAACGGCGCGTTTTCGCTCTCAACGATCTCGTGCTCAGCAAGGGGATCCAGGCGCGGCTGGTCTCTCTCGACGTGCAGGTGCAGGGGAAGCCGATATGCGAATACCGCGCCGACGGCGTGATCATTTCGACGCCGACGGGATCTACGGCTTATGCGCTTTCCGCGGGCGGGCCGATCGTGCCGCCGTCGCTGGACTGCATGCTGCTGGTCCCCATTTGCGCGCACACGTTATATGCGCGCCCCACGCTGCTGGGGCCGGACGACTGCCTGACGCTGCGCCCGACGGAAAATTCCGAGCTGTTTTTGACGGTGGACGGCGCCGACGTTTACCCTCTTTCCAGCCGCGATCGTCTCGATGTGCGGCTCTCCAGGGATCACGGCGTCAACACCATCTCGCTGCCTCAGTTCGACTATTACGATCTGCTCCACGAAAAGCTCCTGTGGGGCTGGAATCCAGTTTCCGAAAGGAGCGCCCGCCGTGCTTGAAGAGCTGAAACTCGTTTCCGTGGGCGGCATCGGGCAGGTTTCGCTGCGCTTCGGCGCCGGATTGACGGCGGTGACGGGGGAGAGCGGGGCCGGAAAAAGCAGTCTGGTGCGCGGGCTTGAACTGGTCTGTGGAAAGCGCAGTTCCAGTGGCACGATTCGCGCCGGAGATGAGATCGCCGTCGCGGAGGCGTTCTTTTATCAGCCCGACCGCCTGGAGGGCGTCGGCGAGGAGCTGCAGCCTCAGGATTGTTCGCTGGCGCTGCGGCGCGAACTGTCGCGCTCCGGGCGCGGCAGGTGTTCCGTCCAGGGGCGGACGGTGCCGTTGAACGCCGTCCTGGATCTGGCTCCCCGGCTGCTCACGATCCAAAGCCAGTTCGCCCAGCTCGAGCTGCTCGACCCCGACCGTCAGCTCAAAATCCTCGACGCCTGCGGCGGCGAAGGGCTGAAAGAGACGAAGGTCCGGCTCGAAAAGGAATTTTACAAAGTCTTGGACTGCGAGCGGGAACTGCGCCGCAACAAACAGCGCGAACAGGAAATCACCTCGGCGTACGGGGCGCTGGCCGAGATCGCGCCTTTTTTGGAACGCGCCGGTCTGCAGCCCGACAGCGAAGAACGGCTGAATGAGGACTTCGCCGAAACGGAGCGCGAACTCAAACGCCTGCGCGAGCTGCGCGGCCGCTTCCGCATGCTGCAGAACCAGGAAAGCGGCGGACTGGTCTCCGAGCTTTCGGGCGTCCTCAACGGCCTTTCCGAGCTCGTGCCCTGCGAGAACCGCGAGGCGCTCGGCGAGATGTCGCAAAAAGCGATCGCCGTTCTCGAAGACCTTGCGGGAGCGATCGGCGCGCTGGCCTCTTCGGAAGCGCTCGAGAATCTCGAAGCGGAACTGGAAGCTCTTGAAGCTTCCCTCGGTCAGATTCGCAAGAGCAAGCGCCTTGCCAAGGTGAACACCGTCGAGGAACTGCTGGAATACTGGCATAAAGGCGAGGAAGAATCGCGCTGGCTGGCCGGATCGGGAAAAATCCAGGCCGACCTGAACGAGAAAATCGCGGCCGCCAAGAAAGCCGTCGCGAAGGAAGCCCGTACGCTGCTGGAGCAGCGCACCGCGGCGGCGCTGGCGCTTCAGCAGCGAGTCAGCGAGAATCTCGCCGGCGTGGCGATGGAGAACACGCAGTTCCGCATCCGCATCACCGAAACGAATAAACTGAAAGCAAACGGCGCCGAGAAGGTGGATTTCGTCCTGCGGCGCGGCGATCAGGAAATTCCGGTAGCGAAAGCGGCTTCCGGCGGCGAGCTGAGCCGTATCCTTTTGGCCATCCAGATCTCGCTTCCCGATGAACTGATGCCGCCCACGGTCGTTTTCGACGAAGTGGAAGCCGGGCTGGGCGGACGGGCCGCCTATCTGACCGGCCTGAAGCTGCGCGAGCTGGCCGACCGCGTCCAGGTCATTCTGATCACCCATGAAGCCAGCATCGCGGCGCTGGCAAACCGACATTACCGCGTGACGCGCCGGGGCACGCTCTCCACCGTGACGCGCGTCGAGGGGGAAGAGCGGATCCGGGAGATCGCGCGGATGCTCTCCGGAAACGACCAGGAAGAAGAGGCGCTTTCGCATGCGCGCAAGCTGCTTGGGGCAGACGCCGCCGACGAGGAAATCGTTTTTGATCCGGACCGTTTTTTTGACGGAAAAAGCAGTCCCTTGTGATCGCCGGGTGTGGACGATCGAAAGGGACTGCTTTTTTTTTGAGGCGGGCAAATTATTCGTGATTGCGATTCTGGACGTGGCGCATATAAGCCTGAAGGTCCTTGGACGTGTTGACAAGGTGGCTTTCCAGAGCCTTGAGCGTGCGGTCGAGGTCATGGGCCTTCACGCCGGCAAGGATTTCGCGGTGCTGCTCCTCCGATTCCTTGCGCATGGAACTGAGATGGTTGCGGATGTAACGGTCGACCTGACGGCGCAGTTTGGCGAGCATATCGAGCGTCATCGGTCGGTCGGCCGGCTCGTACAGCGAGGAATGGAAGAGCACGTTCATGTCGCGCCATTTGACGGGATCTTCCTCTTTTTCCATCCTGTCCAGCAGCACCTCTTCTTCCTGGATCAGCGCGTTCGAGATCAGGTCGAAGGAGACTTTCATGATGCCGACTTCGAGCCAGGTGATCATGTCGTAAATTTCGCGGGCGTCTTCAAGGCTCAGCCCGGAAACGATCGCGCCGCGACGGCCGCGGAATTCGACCAGCCCTTCGATCTCGAGCTGCTTCAAAGCTTCCCGCAGCGGGATCGGGCTGACGCCCATCCGCGCCGCGAGCTGGTTCTGCAGCAACTGCTCGTTTTCCTGAAGAATTCCCCGATAAATGGCCTCGCGCAGCACGTTGGCGATGTAGTACGAGGCGGCCTTGTCTCCGCTGATACGAGGCATCAGCTCTTCCAATGTCATGTTTCAGATTTCTCCCTTCCCGAAAGCAAAATTTCTGCCTGGATACTATATTATTCTACTCTCTCGGAGTATAAAAATCCATGTCCTATTTTTATGTTATTTTATTATATATAGAATCTCATTTCGAATTATACTCATTTGACAAACAAACTTCGCCTCCATATACTTAAGAAAAATAAGAAGTCAACTGGAGGCGTTTTGATGAAAAAGATCATGGTTTCTGGCTGTCTCGGCCAGATCGGCACAGAGCTCGTCACCAAGCTGAGACGTGATTACGGCGCGGAAAACGTTCTCGCGACCGATATCCGCGAGGACTCGGCCCATGTCCTTCCCGAGGGGCCTTTTGTGATTCTCGACGCCCGCGACGGCAAAAAGTACGCGGAGCAGGTCGAAAAGTTCAAGCCGGACACGATCTATCATTTGGCCGGACTGCTTTCCGCGACGGCCGAGAAGAAACCTCAGCTCGCCTGGGACATCAACATCAACGGGGTCTACAACGCCCTCGAATGCGGTCGGATCTATCACAGCGCCGTCTTTTTCCCCAGTTCCATCGCCGCCTTCGGCCCCGATACGCCTCGCGACAAAACGCCGCAGGACACGCTGCAGCGCCCCAATACGATCTACGGCGTGACGAAAGTGGCCAGCGAACTCCTGGCGGAATATTACCATAAAAAATGGGGCGTCGATACCCGCGGTGTGCGTTTCCCCGGCCTGATCTCCTACAAGACGCTGCCCGGCGGCGGCACCACCGATTACGCCGTCGACATCTACTATCAGGCCGTGCAGCAGGGCAAGTACACCAGCTACATCGCCAGGGGCACCTACATGGACATGATGTACATCCCCGACGCGATCGACGGCATGATCCAGCTGATGGAAGCCGATCCGTCGCGGCTGGTCCACCGCTGCTGCTTCAACATCACCAGCATGAGTTTCGAGCCGGAACAGGTCGCCGCGGCGATCCGCGCCCATATCCCTTCGTTCGCGATGGATTACGCCGTCGATCCCGTGCGCCAGGCCATCGCCGACAGCTGGCCGAACTCTCTCGACGATTCGGCTGCCAGGGCGGAATGGGACTGGGATCCCAAATACGATCTGGAGAGCATGACGGTGGACATGCTCAAGAACCTGCGCGCCAAACTCGGCGACAAGGCGAAGTTTTAAAAAAATCTCGTAAGGCAGGAGGCATTCATACGATGAAAAAACTCGAAGCGGTACTGACGGCGGAGCTTGAAAAGTTGAAGCAGGAAGGCCGTCTGAAGGGCAAAGAACAGATCATCGTCGACGTGAAAAAGGGCGAAGGCGCCAAGGGGCCCCGTTATTTCCTGAAAGGGGAGGGCGGCAAGGAATTCATCCGCATGAATTCCAATTCCTATCTGGGCCTGTCGCTGCGCGAGGACATGATCGCCGCGGAGGAAGAGGGCACGCGCAAGTACGGCGTCGGTCCCGGCGCGGTCCGCTTCATCAGCGGCACCTTCAAGGCGCACCGCGACCTGGAGCACAAGCTGGCTGCCTTCCACGGCCGCGAGGACGCCATGATCTTCAGCGCCGCCTACGTGACCGTCGGCGGCGTCCTGACCTCGCTGATCAGCAAGGAAACCTTCGTCATCAGCGACGAACTGAACCACAACAGCATCATCAACGCCATCAAACTCGGCCTGGGCAAGTCGGGGCTGCGCGCCGTCTCCAAGCACAACTCTCTCGACGACCTCAAGCGCTGTCTGGACGAAGCCGTCAAGAGCGGGGCCAAGCGCGCTCTGGTGGTGACCGACGGCATCTTCAGCATGAGAGGCGACCACGCGCCTTTGAAGGAGATCGTCGAGCTGGTGCACAGCTATGACGATCGCTTCGCCGAGGACGCCTTCGTCGTGGTCGACGATTCCCACGGCGTCGGCGCGTTCGGCAGGACGGGGCGCGGCACGGAGGAGATCACCGGCGCCCGCGTCGACGTGCTGATGGGCACGCTCGGCAAGGCGTACGGCGTCAACGGCGGCTACGTCGTCGGTTCGCGCGCGCTGATCACGTATCTGCGCGAGCACGCCGCCATGTACATCTATTCCAATCCCATCACCGTCGGCGAAGCCTATGCCGCCATAAAGGCGCTGGAGATCCTCGACAGCGAAGAAGGCCGCACGATCCTCGCTCATCTGCGCGCCGTGACCAAGCGTTTCGAGGACGGCCTGGTCGCGCTCGGTTACGAGACGATCCCCGGCGAACACCCCGTGACGCCGCTCGTGCTTCACGACACGGCCCGTACCAAAGCGCTGGTCGCGCACCTGACGGAGCACGGCGTGCTGGCCACCGGCATGACCTATCCCGTGGTGCCCAAGGGCGCCGAGGAGATCCGCTTCCAGATCAACGCGGACCACACCGAAGCCGACATCGACGAAGTGCTGTCGGCGATCGCCTCGTTCAAGGGTTAGATTTTTTCCGGCGGCCGTCGGTCCGGCGCCCCGCTTTTTCCCGTCCCTCGCGAAAAAGAGCTTGCAACTCCTGCGAAGCGATGCTACAATGCTTTTCGACCTGTTACTCCGTTGCTCCCCCTCGGGAGCTTCCCGTTCCGCTTTGCTTCCATGGAGCGCAAAGTCGGAGAGGAGCTACGTTGTTTCAGGATTATTGCCCCATGAGGTGAAGCATTATGTTGGAGAAGTCAGTCAAAACCGAGCTCATCGAGAAGTATCGCGTGCATCCCACCGATACCGGCTCGCCCGAAGTGCAGATCGCCGTTCTCACGCAGAGGATTCGCGATCTGACCGATCACCTGCGCGTGCACATCCACGACCACCATTCCAAGAAGGGCCTTCTGACCCTTGTCGGCAAGCGCCGCAAGCTTCTGCGCTATCTGAGCGGAAAGGATTTCAACCGCTACAAGCAGCTGATCGAAAGCCTGGGCCTTCGCCATTAAGCCCAACGGAAAGAGAGAGTCCCGTTCGTTCGGAACTCTCTCTTTCTTTTTTGACAAAAAGTTTTCAGGGATTCTAAGGGCGATTCCCTCGGATTTATGCGCCGATCTTGAAATTCGACTCTCGCATTTATATGAAATTGTGTTATTCTTACGCTATTATATATCGCGATCGAAAAGAAAGAGGAGGAGTCTTTTATATGGAAAAGACCTACACACTGAACGTCGGCGGCCAGGATCTGGTTTTCAAAACCGGAAAAGTCGCCAAGCAGGCCAACGCGGCCGTTGTCGCGTCTCATGGAGAAACGACCATTCTCACCACCGCCTGCATGTCGGACAAGCCCCGCGTGGGATTGGATTTCTTTCCCCTGCTCGTCGATTTTGAAGAACGCTATTACGCCGCCGGCAAGATCCCAGGCGGCTACATCAAGAGGGAAGGCCGTCCTTCCCAGACCGCCATTCTCAGCGCCCGCGTCGTCGACCGCTCGATCCGTTCGCTCTTCGACGATTCCATGCGCAACGACGTGCACGTCGTCGCCACGGTGCTGGCCGTCGATCAGAAGAATCCCGCCAACATCCTCGCCATCAACGCCGCTTCCGTGGCGCTGACGATCTCCAACATCCCCTGGGGCGGCCCGGTCGGCGCCGTGCGCATGGGCTGCATCGGCGGCGAACTCGTCGTCAATCCCACCGAGGAGCAGATGGCCGAGAGCACGCTCGACCTGACGGTGGCCGGACACGCCGGCGGCATCACCATGGTCGAAGCCGGCGCCAAGGAAGTTCCCGAAGAACTGCTCGTCAATGCGCTGCAGACGGCGCAGGACGAGATCAAAAAGATCGTCGCGTTTCAGCTGCGGATCCGCGAGGAGATCGGCCAGCCCAAGACGGAGCTGCCCGCGCCGCTGGCGATCGAAGAGATCGACCGCTGGGTGAAGGACAACCTGAGCGAAGAGACCGCGAAGGCCGTGATGATCCACGGCAAAAAGGAGCGCGGCGCCGCGATCTCCGCGCTGGTGGAGAAGGCGACGGCCCATTTCGCTGATCTTTACGCCGACGCCGAAGGCTACATCGCCGGCGCGGTGGAAGCGCTGGTCAAAAGCACGATGCGCACGATCACGGCCCGCGACAAGATCCGCGCCGACGGCCGCGCCACCGACGAGATCCGCCCGATTTCCTGCGAAGTGAACGTGCTGCCCAAAGTCCACGGTTCGGCGCTGTTCACCCGCGGCGAGACGCAGGCCCTGGTAGTCACCACGCTCGGTATGCTGGGCGAAGACGATCAGATCATCGACGGTCTGAAACTCGACGAGCCCAACAAAAGATTCCTGCTGCACTACAACTTCCCGCCCTATTCCGTGGGCGAGATCAAGCCCATGCGCGGCCCCGGACGGCGCGAGATCGGCCACGGCGCTCTCGCCGAGCGCGCGCTGGCGCCGCTGGTGCCCGGCGAAGAAGAATTTCCCTACGTCGTCCGCGTCGTCTCCGACATTCTCGAGTCCAACGGCTCCAGCTCGCAGGCTTCGATCTGCGGCGGCAGCCTTTCGATGATGGCCGCCGGCGTGCCCATGAAAAAGCACGTGGCCGGCATCGCCATGGGGCTGATCAAGGAAGGCGACGACATGGTCATCCTCACCGACATCCAGGGACTTGAGGATCACTACGGCGACATGGACTTCAAAGTCGCCGGCACCCGCGACGGCGTCACGGCGCTGCAGATGGACAACAAAGCCGGCGGCATCACCCGCGAGGTTCTGTCTCGCGCGCTGATGCAGGCCCATCAGGCCCGCATGCAGATCCTCGACGCGATGGAAGCCTGCATCCCCGAACCCGCGCCGCTGTCGCCCAACGCCCCCCGCATCTTCACGATGAACATCGACGTGGACAAGATCCGCGACGTGATCGGCCCGGGCGGCAAGATCATCCGCAACATCGTCCAGGAGAGCGGCGCCAAGATCAACGTCGAGGACGACGGCAGCGTGTACATCTGCGCCGTGTCGCCCGACAGCGTCGAAAAAGCCCGCCGCATGATCCACGACATCGTCCGCGAGGTCGAAGCCGGAGAGGCGTTCTACGGCACCGTCACCCGACTGATGGCCTTCGGCGCTTTCGTCGAAGTGCTGCCCGGCAAGGAAGGCCTGCTTCACATCAGCGAGATCAGCACCAAACACATCGGCAAGGTAGAAGACGTTTTCGCCCCCGGCGATCACGTCATCGTCGAAGTCAAGGAGATCGACGACCAGAACCGCATCAACCTGTCGCGCCGCCGCCTGCTGGCCGACCCCGCCCTGATCGAGTCGGCCGGGCTGACGCAGTACCTTCCCGCAGAGGAAGAGCGCGACAAAATGATCGCCGCTTTGCCCGACGCATCCGCCCCTTCGCGCGACAGAACTCCCCGCCGCGACGGCGACCGCGAGCGCCGGGGCGACCGCGGTCCGTTCCGCCGCGACCGCCGTTGACCATGACGCTGACCGTCAGGATCCGGCGCGAGAACGACGACATCCCGCTGCCCGAGTACGCGACTGACCAGGCGGCGGGGATGGACCTTCGCGCCAGCGAAGATCTGGTGCTCGAACCCGGCCAAATCGCCGGCGTCGGGACCGGCCTTCACATCGAACTGCCCGCAGGGTACGAGGCGCAGATCCGTCCCCGAAGCGGACTGGCTTTGAAGCACGGCATTTCGGTGCCGAACGCGCCGGGCACGATCGACGCCGATTACCGCGGAGAGATCCGCGTGATTTTGGTGAATCTGGGCCGCGAGCCTTTTCCCATCCATGCGGGCGACCGTATCGCCCAGATGGTGGTGGCTCCCGTCACGCGGGTCAGCTGGCAGCCCAGCGAAACGCTCAACGAGACAGGCCGCCAGAGCGGCGGCTTCGGAAGCACGGGGACCCGTTAGGACCCGTCGAGGCAACACCGTACAATGCAGCGCGCTGCGCAGAGTCAGCGCATCGCGCTTTGAGAAGGAGGCAACAAAATGTTCAAATATCATGGCCCCGAAGGGCAATTGCTTGAAAGCGACGCGCTCAAGGCCGGAGACATCCTTTCCCGGTGGAAGCTGGACAAGGGGGCCGTCGCCGCTTTCGTCGACGGAGAGGAAAAAGATCTCGACGTCGTGGTCGATCATGACGCGGAAGTCAAGCCGATCACGCCGGAGACGGAGGAAGGACTGGAAATCGTCCGCCATTCCACGGCGCACCTGCTGGCCGAGGCCGTCATGAATCTGTACCCGGCCGCCAAGGTGGCCATCGGTCCGACGATCAAAGACGGCTTTTACTACGACATCGAATTCCCCGAGACCGTTTCCGAGGAGATCCTGCCCGCCCTCGAAAAGGAAATGCGCCGCATCGCCAAGCGCTCCATCCCGCTGCGCCGCGAGCGGGTCGGCGTCGCCGACGCCATCAAACTGTTCAAGGAACGCAGCGATCCCTACAAAGTCGAAATCCTCGAGGGCGTCGGCGACGAGACCGTCAACCTGTACTGGCAGGACGATTACGTCGATCTGTGCCGCGGCCCGCACGTGCCCAACACGCGCTTTCTGAAGCACTTCAAGCTGCTGTCGATGGCCGGGGCGTACTGGCGCGGCGACGAGCACAACATCATGCTGACCCGCATCTACGGCACCGCCTTCAACACGCAGGAAGAGCTCGACGCCTACATCGCCCGCATGGAAGAGGCGCGCCGCCGCGACCACCGCAAGCTGGGCAGGGAACTCGACCTGTTCAGCCTGCACAACGAGGGCGTCGGTTTCCCGTTCTTCCATCCCAAAGGCATGGTCGTCATGAACAAACTCATGTCCTTCTGGCGCCGTCTGCATTTCCTCAACGGCTACAGCGAGGCCCGCACGCCGCAGATCCTCAACCGCGATCTGTGGCTCCAGTCCGGCCACTGGGACCATTACCGCGAGAACATGTACTTCACCACCATCGACGACATCCCGCACGCGATCAAGCCGATGAACTGCCCCGGCGGCATCATCATCTACAAGACGAGCAAGCACAGTTACCGCGAGCTGCCCATCCGCATGGGCGAGCTGGGCGTCGTGCACCGGCACGAGCTCTCCGGCGCGCTGCACGGGCTCATGCGCGTGCGCTGCTTCACCCAGGACGACGCGCATCACTTCTGCACGCCCGAACAGATCAAGGACGAAGTCAAGCTGATCATGAAGCTGGAAGATTACGTGTACACGCACGTCTTCGGCTTCAAGTACCACGTCGAGCTCTCGACCCGCCCAGAGAACTCCATGGGCAGCGACGAGCTCTGGGAGATCGCCGAGAACGCCCTGCGCGAGACGCTCGAGGAGACCGGCACGCCCTACGTGCTCAATCCCGGCGACGGCGCCTTCTACGGCCCCAAGATCGACTTCCATCTCGAAGACTGCATCGGCCGCACCTGGCAGTGCGGCACCATCCAGCTCGACTTCACGATGCCCGAGAAGTTCGATATGACCTACGTCGGCGCCGACGGCAAGGAACATCGGCCCGTCATGCTGCACCGCACGATTTTGGGCAGCATCGAGCGCTTCATGGGCATCCTCATCGAGAACTACGCCGGCGCGTTCCCTTATTGGCTGGCCCCCGTGCAGGTCAAGCTGCTCGCGGTGAGCGACGACCATCTGTCCTACGCCCGCGAGGTGGCCGAGAAGCTCCAGGATCTGAACGTCCGCGTCGAGATCGACCGCCGCGACGAAAAGCTGGGACGCAAGATCCGCGACGCGCAGATGGAAAAGGTGCCCTATATGCTCGTGATCGGCGACAAGGAAGTGGAAGCGCGCACCGTGGCCGTCCGCGACCGCGCCAAGGGCGACCTCGGCAGCATGGATTTCGCCGCCTTCACCGGGCTTTTGGCGGAACAGTACGATCCGGAGAAGGAAAACTTCCGCGTCAGGCTCGGCCAGTAACGCGGAAACGGAGAACGGCAGCGGCGCGGATGGAAAAGAAGACGTCAGCCGCCCGCTGCGGCACACTTCATATCGAAAGACGACAGCGCTGGAAGGCCGCCCCTTCCAGCGCTGTTTGGTATGCGGCGACGGCGCGCCCCGATCGGCCTTTCGTTTTTTTGTCCGCGCCGCGTTTGGACGACGGACATCTCCTTTATTAAACAGCGAAGATTTCTGCAATATGACTTGCGATTGTACGTACAATCGCGTACAATGGACTCGAAAAGGAGGGATCTTCATGGCACAGAAATCTGCTAATTTATATGTAAGGATCGAACCGGATGTCAAAGAACAGGCGGAAAGCATTTTGTCTGCGTTAGGCGTGCCGGCTTCCAATGCCATCAATATGTTTTACAAACAGATCATCATCCACAGAGGGCTTCCGTTTGAAGTTGTACTTCCCGCCAGAAGACCGCTTGATCTGTCGGAAATGAGCGCAGTGGAGTTGTCGGAGGAACTTGAGAAAGGATATGCGGACATGAAGGCTGGAAGAACTAAGCCGGCGAAGGAGTTCTTTTTAGCGATCCGTAAAGGCTATGCCTTATGACGAGATATGAGACGGCTATTTCTTGCCAAGCAGAGCGGGACCTGCGGGAAATATTCGAATATATCGCCTTTGAACTGCTCGCTCCCGAGAATGCGAATTCTCAACTTACACGGCTGGAACGTGCGATAGGGAAACTTGAAACGTTTCCGGAAAAGTACAGGCAATATGCAAAAGAACCTTGGAAAAGCAGGAATCTCAGGGTAATGCCGGTAGATGATTATTGTGTTTTCTATATCCCCGACACGGAAGAAATGACGGCAACTGTCATTCGTGTGATCTATGGCGGCAGAGATATAGATAAACAATTGGAACAGTTCACAGATGATATGCCAGAGGTATGATAAAGGATCCTTTATCCCCTGTGCGGCTCAAATCGAACGCGCTCACTATTTTAACCGTTACGCTGATTCCCGTGATGTTCGGAAAGAGCGAAACAGGAAGGCCGGGCATTCCGGCAGAGACCGAACGCCAGACGATCTCTTGAGGGACAAAAAGACCTGCCCGGAGGAATCGCCGATCCAGATCGGCACGATGGAGCATTCCGTCCCGCTGGAGGTTTTGGCGGAACAGTACAATCCCGAGAAGGAAAACTTCCGCGTCAGGCTCGGCCAGTAACGCGGAAACGGAGAACGGCAGCGGCGCGGATGGAAAAGAAAACGTCAGCCGCCCGCTGCGGCACACTTCATATCGAAAGACGACAGCGCTGGAAGGCCGCCCCTTCCAGCGCTGTTTGGTATGCGGCGACGGC
>NZ_RAWT01000103.1:0-1134 GCF_003612005.1 Pyramidobacter sp. CG50-2 | reverse complement strand
CCCTCGCCGCGGGACAGAACGCCACCTACACCATCGGCGCCGACCCCCACGGAAGCGCCCCCGGCATCCTCCTCGACAGCGCGCACAAACGCCTCGACATCATCCCCACAGGCGACGTCATCACCACCGCCGTCAGCGGACGCACCCTCAGAGTCGGCCTCGACCCCGCCAAACTCCAGACCCTGATCAACACCACCACCGCACCCATCACCAACATCTCCGCAAAGTTCAGCGTCAGCGACGGAGCGAGCACCCCCCACAGCCACACCGTCACCCTCGCCCAGAACCAGACCCCCAACATCCAGTTCGTCGGCGCCTCCAACCAGATCGTCACCAACGTCACCACCACCCCCGCCGGCGGCGTCGTCACCATCGGCCTGCACCAGGACATCCTCGACGCCATCGCCAACGGCAGCGGCGGCAGCGGCGCCTGGAACCTCCAGACCAACGGAGACACCGCCACCCCCATCGGCAACGGCGACACAGTCCAGTTCAAAAACGGCAGGAACGTCACCGTCACCCGCACCAATAACGGCAAAGACGTCACCGTGAGCGTCGTCGACGCGCCGAATTTTGCCGGCAAAGTCACCGCCAAAGGCTTCGACGCGAAGAAAGAGAAAGTCACCAACGTCGGCGCGGGGAACATCAGTTCCGACAGCTATGACGCAGTCAATGGAGCGCAGCTGTGGAAGGCTTCGAGCAGCGTCGCCACCCACCTCGGCGGCGGCTCCTCCGTCACCCCCGACGGCACCGTCTCCGCCCCCACCTACAAGTTCAAGTACGTGAACGGCGGCAGCTACAACACCGTCGGCGACGCCTTGAGCGCCGTAGACCGCCAGTTCGGCAAAGTCTACAACAACTTCGGCAACGTCTACAACCAGATGGGCGAACTGAGAAGCAGCATCAAGACCACCGGAGCGCTCGGCTCGGCCCTGTCCGCGCTCAAACCGATGCACTACGACCCCGTCGAACCCAGCCAGCTCATGGCCGGCTTCGGAGCCTACAAAGGCGAATACGCCCTGGCCCTCGGCTGGGCGCACTACGTGAAAGAAGACTTTATGGTGCACGCCGGAGTGTCCGTCACCCACCACGGCGAGTCGATGGCCAACGCCGGGCTGACGTGGAAGATCGGCA
>NZ_RAWT01000087.1:0-3835 GCF_003612005.1 Pyramidobacter sp. CG50-2 | reverse complement strand
GATGTCGGCGATCTCGGCGTCAACGTCCCGGATGTACTTGTCGCTGTTCTTGTCCATTGATATCTACCTGCCCTTTCGATATAAATAACCATCTCAAAAATACACGATATATTGCGTATCTCTCTTGCGAACATGTTATTTCTTTCATCGAGCTTTGTCAAGCTGTATAATGTATATTTTAAAATTTTAGTGATGTGAGTATTAAATAGGAAGAACTGCCTTCGTACAGTGCTACAATATGAGCAGGACACTGTAGGCCTGTTAACAGGCAGAGCAGACTGCGACATTCCACAGGAGCCGGTGACAAGATGGCAGAGAAGGGGGAGCCCTATAGATGAAAGACATCGTTGAGGATTTTCTCGAGCTGGTGCAGATCGACGCGGCGTCGGGGAATGAACGCGGCGTGCCGACGCGGTAAAGGGGAAACTCGGGGCGCTGGGGCTGGCGGTCGAGGAGGATGACGCGGGGGCCGGTTTCGGCGGCAACGCGGGCAACGTGCTGGCGGTGCTCGACGGCGGGCTGCCCGGCTCGATCCTGCTCAACGCCCACATGGACCGGGTCGCCAACGGGCAGGGGATCAAGCCGCAGATCAAAGACGGCCTGATCGTTTCCGACGGCACGACGATTTTGGCGGCCGACGATCTGTCGGGCGTGGCGGCGCTGATCGACAGCGTTCGCCGTCTGCAGGCCTGCGGACGAAAGTTCCCGCGCGTGGAATATCTCTTCACCGTAGGGGAGGAAGCGGGGCTTCTGGGGAGCAAGGCTTTCGACACAAGGCGGCTGCGCGCCAAAGTCGGCTACGCGTTCGACTCGCCCGGTCGGCTGGGGCGCGTGGTCTGCGCCGCTCCGGGGCAGGTGAGCCTGACGGTCGAGGTGGCGGGAAAAGCGGCGCACGCCGGCAACTGTCCCGAAGAGGGCGTCAACGCCGTGACGGCGCTGGCGAAAATCCTCGCGACGATCCGCGACGGCCGTCTCGATCCCGAGAGCACGGCCAACTTCGCCGTGCTGGACTGCGGCACCAAAGTCACCAACATTGTCCAGTCCTACGCCGTCTGCCGGGGTGAAATGCGCAGCCGCAACGACGCGGCTCTGTCCGCCTACGTGGAATATTTCGAGAAGCACTGCCGGGAGGCGGCCGCGGGAACCGGCGCCGCGGTCACGACGACGGTGACGCCGCAATACGAAAGTTTCAGCTTCGACGAGGACGCTCCGGTGATCCAGGCGGCGCTGGCCGCCCTGCGCGGCATGGGCGCGGAGGCGCAGGTCAACGGCGGCGGCGGAGGCATGGACGCCAACGTTTTCAACGCCGCCGGGATCGGCGTTGTCGGCGTCGCCACGGGGTACAGCGGCAACCACGGCGTTTCCGAACGGATCGTGCTCGACGACCTGCGCCGTGCCGGCGAACTGGCCGAACGCATTGTTCTTGCCTGGGGCGACAGGGGCGGGCTGCCCGAATAGATTTCGCGCCGGGCGGGGAAGCCCTTTGGGACAGTTCATTTAAAGAATATGCAGAAAGCGCTCCGAGGAGTTTCTCGCAGGGAATGAGAAACTCGCGGAGCGCTTTTTTATCGCGCAGGACGTGCAGGCATAAAACGCCTGAAAAGCGATGCGGGACTTTTTTTGTTCGAAGCTGCCGTTCAAAAGAAATCACCTGCGAAAAAGTGATCGTTTTTGCAGTAATACGGTACATTAAAATAGAAAAATTGGTCATTTTTTATTAATGACGTGAATCGTCCTTTATGATAATTTGACGTTGATTGATAGTTATTAATTTTTTATAAAGTGACGTGTCGGAGGGAACCTCCGGCGGGATTTTTGCTGAAGGCTGGCCGCGGCCAGGCCGAAAAGCGGAGAAAGATGAAAAGGAGCGATAGTCATGAATCTGAGCACGTTTAACGGCGATTGGTCGAAAGTGAACTTTCTGAACCTGATGATGATCGACCTGAGGGGCAACCTGCGCTCGGTAACGCTGCCCCGCGAGTACGCGACCGAAAAGGTTTTGCGCGACGGCATCGGTTTCGACGGCTCCAACTACGGCTACGCCAAAGTCAGCAATTCCGACATGGTGGCCGTTCCCGACATGGGGCGGGCGCTGCTGGAACGGCGCGGCGAATTCAACACCGTGCACGTGTTCTGCGACGTGGTCTCCGCCACCGACGAACGTATCCCCTTCGAGCAGTATCCTCGCAACGTCGTCAGAAACGCCGCCAGGTACCTGCGCGACAAGAAGATCGCCGACGACGCCAAAATGCTGGTGGAGCTGGAATATTACGCGTTCGATCAGGTGGAGTACACGATCCAGCCCAACCGCGTCGGCTACAGCGTCGCCACCGCCGAGGGGCTGGGCGACGATTTCAGCAGCGCGCCGCGCTTCGGCCTGTTCGACGGCTATCACCGCGTCTCGCCCGAGGACCGCTACCGCGATTTCCGCGACATGACGGTGGAGCTGATGGGGATCGCCGGCGTGCCGGTGAAGTATCATCATCACGAAGTGGCCGCCGGCCAGCTGGAGATCGAGCTGGAATTCACGTCGATGGAGAAGACGGCCGACGACGTGACGCTGGCCAAGTGGATCATCCGCACCGTGGCCCGCGAGATGGGCATCTTCGCCACGTTCATGCCCAAGCCGATGAACAAGGTTTCCGGCAGCGGCATGCACGTGCACCAATTCCTGACCCGCGACGGCAAAAGCCTGTTCCCCGGCGACGGCGTCGCCAATCTGTCGCCGCTGGCGCTTTCCTACACGGCGGGACTGCTGACCCACAGCCAGACGGGCAGCCTGCTGGCGTTCACCAATCCAAGCACCAACAGCTACCGCCGCCTCGTGCCCGGCTTCGAAGCGCCCGTCAGCGCCACGTTCGCCAAGGGCTCGCGCTGCGCCGCCGTGCGCATCCCCAGCTATCTCAAGAAGGACAGCACGCGCGTGGAGTACCGGCCCGGCGACGCCTCGGCCAACGTTTACTTTATGCTGGCCGGCATGGTCATGGCCGGCTGCGACGGCATCGCCGCCCAGCTCGATCCCGTGGCGCTCGGCATGAACAGCGCCGAGATCCTTCAGGAAAAGATCTTCCCGCTCAACCTGAACGCCGTGCTCGACGGCTTGGAAAAGGATCACGCCTATCTGCGCCCCGTCTTCCCCGAGCAGCTCATCGAGCAGTGGATCAAGGTCAAGCGCGAGGAAGCCGCCTACATCTACAACGCCCCGACGCCGCAGGAGTACGAGCTGTACTTCTGAATCAGGTACGAGCAGAGAAAACTCAAGAGCAACGGCAAAGGCCGGCGAGCACGCTCGCCGGCCTTTGCCGTTGGAAATGTTTCAGACGGAACGTTTTCGTTTGCGCGGGGAAAGGTAACTCTCCGCACACCCGTTCCTCGTTTTATACTATTTCTTAATTAAAAGGCCGAACGCAAGGGGGCTGCGGGGGAGATTCACAAAGCGAGCTGCGCAAACCGCGTAGCGGTCGAGGTAGTCCTGAGCGACTGAACTCCCCCGCAGCCCCCGGAAAACTATGTTAATACTTTCTATCAAGAATTAGGGCTTGTTTAAAAAACATTTCAGCTTGTATTATTTCAATAAAATAACACTGGCAGCAACAAGAACAAAAGCGAAAAACGAAGCGTCAAGTTTGTCATAGCGGGTGAAAATTCTACGGAACCATTTGATTTTCTGAAAGAAACATTCAACCAAGTGTCGTTCCTTGTAAACATGCTCATCTATAAACCACGGTTCGGGATTATCGCTCTTCGGCGGGATAGTGTAACTTCCCTCCCGAGAAGTAATGTACTCTCTGATGGCTTGCGAACCGTAAGCCTTATCGCCGATGACGTTGCTCCC
>NZ_RAWT01000008.1:0-70191 GCF_003612005.1 Pyramidobacter sp. CG50-2 | reverse complement strand
TGATCCTGCGGTTATCGTATTTTGCCGGGCGTCCACGTTGACCTGATTTCGGGTGTTCGGGCGGCAGCATTCTCTTGATTCGATTCCACTCGCTGGAGGTCAGTTCATATCTTCTCTCTTCCATGAGAAAAGTTTAAGCGATTGGATCGATTTAGGCAACTTTGACGTTTTTTAAACAAGCCCTAGTCTCGCTGTAAGAGAAATTGCTCAAAATCTGGTTGCTGACGGTGTGTGCAGTGCAGAGGATATTGACATGACACTAATGAATGGTCCCGGTGCACGTATGGCAATTACGGGACAGCTACTAACGATGAACCTTGGCACGGTCGGAGGCCTACGCAATCATGGAAAGAAGTTTGGGAGAGATGAAAACCCGCATCTTGAAGAAATCTGCCAAAGTATTGACGAAGAAATGGCCGCTCGTCCCATAGAAAAAGGAAGGGATTGGGAGAGCATCTCGAAGTATCGTGACAGAACACTTCTGAAACTGATGGCACTAACGCTGAAGTGAATTTCAGAGCGATCTCCATATTTTAGATACAAATATTATTTTCTGGTTTAGAAACAGAGATCATATAATTCTATTTTCCTGCCCGAGAGACCTGCCTTATTATTCAGACTGAAAACGGCTGTCTCGGCGTCGGCCCCAAACCTGAGAAGAAAGATTATCACTTTATCGGGGCAGTCAGGCGTTTCATCACACCGTTGTTTGGTTGCTCGTTCTTTGTCAGCGAGATGAGCTTCGGCCTGCTCCTCGGCGGACACGTTGACGCCACCGTGCTTGGCACGCTTGAGACCGATCAGGAAGGTAGTCTCGCCAACTGGATCATCCCCGGCAAACTGCTGCCCGGCATGGGAGGGGCGATGAATCTTGTCGTCGGTGCCAAACGCGTTATCGTCGCCACCACTCACTGCAATAAAAAGGCCATCCCAAGATCCTCAAAAAGTGTCGCTTATCCCTGACGGTAGTAGGCGTTGTTTTCCTGATCGTCACTGAATTCGCTGTGTTCTCCATCAAGGACGGCAAGATGATTTTGCTGGAGATCGCGCCCGAAAGGAAGGTGTACCATCACCGCCGGCAGCAGTTTGCCCCTGTGCAACAACGGCGCGATCGTTATCGTTGCCGATCGCGAATGGGCACAAGAACGCGGCCTCAAACCGCTGGCCGAGATCCTTGGCTACAGCGCCGCAGCGAAAGCGGGACTGAAACTGAGCGACATGGATCTGATCGAGATCAACGAAGCGTTTGCGGCTCAGGTCATCGTCTGTCACCGCGAAATGCCGTTCGACATGGAGAAGTTGGATGTCCACGGCGGCGCGATCGCCCTCGGGCATCCCATCGGCGCGACCGGCGCCAAGATCGCGACCACGCTGATCAACGCGCTTGATCAGCGTGACAAAGAGCTCGGCATTCGGCATTGCTTCCGACTACATCGGCGGTGGGCAGGGCGTAGCTATGATGCGCGCAAAATGTAAATAGTGCAATTTAGATATTGTGATTAAGTGATGCGACATTCTTGGGAGGTGACTTTTTTATGATTCGTTCTATCACGCGTTTCTTTATCCGATTGGTACAGAAATGGTTGCCTCAACCCTTTACCCTTGCGGTCATGCTGAGTATGCTCGTTTATATCATGGGTATGTTTATCTGCGGCAAGACGGCTCATGAGATGAATGATTATTGGGGTAAGGGATTCTTCAGTCTTTACGGTTTCACTATGCAGATGGTTTTGCTTCTTGTAACAGGGCACGCTCTGGCAAATGCCAAGCCTATTAAGAAATTTCTGCGTTTTCTTGCCGGAATGACTAATGGTTCTGTCTCGGCGATCGTATTTGTCTCCGTTATTAGCACTATTGCCGCCTATTTCAACTGGGGTTTTGGTCCTATCGTAGGTGCTGTTATCGCTCGTGAAGTCGCGGTGAAAAACAGCGGCAAGGGTGTCCACTTCCCGCTGCTCGTTGCAGCTGCCTATGCTGGCGAAGTTATGCGCGGCCCTTCCTCAAGCATACCACTTGCTGTATCTTCTCCCGGGCATTTCCTTGAGAAAGTCTGCGGCGTTATCCCGGTTTCGGAAACTCTGTTCAGCAGCTGGAACCTTATTCTATCCTTCATTATCTTGGTCGGCATGCCTATTCTATTTGTGATGATGGCTCCACGCAAGGACGAGGATGAAATCATAGAACTCGATCCAGCTCTGGTTGCCAGGGAGATGCAAGTAGCCGAAGAAGAAAAGGAAGAGAAAGCAACTCCTGCGCAAAAGATTGACAACAGCGTGATTCTATGTGTAATTCTGATTCTGAGCGGTGCATGGTACCTTTATGACTTTTTCGCTAACAACGCTACGTTTAACTTGAGTATGAACATTGTGATCATGTGCTTCTTGGTTGCCGGTCTACTTGCCCACAAAACTTTGTCTAACTACTCTAAGGCAATTCAGGTTGCTTCTGGCACAACAGGTGGTATTTTGCTGCAGTTCCCCTTCTACGCCGGTATGATGGGGATGATGCGCAATTCTGGCCTCGCTGCATGGATGGCTAACCTCTTTGCTCAGTTTGCCACACCTAAGACGCTGCCTCTCTATACGTTTTGGAGCGCTGGCTTAATCAACATTTTCATTCCTTCGGGCGGTGGTCAGTGGGCTGTTCAAGGACCAATCATGATTGAAGCTGCTAAGCAGATTGGTGCCGACTATGCAAAGGTTACAATGGCTCTGTGCTGGGGCGACAGCTGGACGAACATGATTCAACCTTTCTGGGCTCTGCCTGTGCTTGCAATCTGCAACCTAACTGTTCGTGACATCATGGGATACTGCGTCATGATTGCTCTTTTCGTTGGTGTTGTAGTGAGTGCTACACTGATACTTATCTAAATACTATACGTTGCGGTATGTTAATATTTTCTATCAAGAATCAGCATTAAAACGATTCTCCCGTTTCGCGCGCGTCATGCGAAACGGGAGAATCGTCATTTCTTGGAGGGCTTTCGTGTCGCCAGAAACAGCTTTATGAAGATACAAACCGGGAAAAGAGGCGCGATCGAAAGCAGCGGAGAGACAAAAAAGAAAATGTAGGCGGCAAGCAAAAACAGAAACGCAATCACTGAAACCCAGAACGCATCGATATTCTTCTGCGTACTTTGCGGTTTCATGGCCATGAAGCCGAGGATCGAAAAAACGATCAGCATGACGAAGAGAACGATCATTGCATATGATTTGGCCGCTGAAATATTCATGAGCAGATGCCTCCGGGATTTTCTACATTCTTTGCCTTGACAGGCTTCGAGACCATGATAGTATAGACTCGTTCTTTTACGCTTTTCCAAATCTTACCATGAAAATATGAAACGAGGAAGTTATCGGACTCACCGTCCGGCGACTTTCCGAAAGGATGATAAAATGACGCGGCCGGAGAAATGCAGCGCGTTGATATTGGCTGCCGGCAAGGGAACGAGAATGCAGAGCGCGGTTCCCAAGGTGATGCAGCCTCTCCTCGAAGAGCCGATGCTTTACTATGTTTTACGAGCGCTGCGAGCCGCCGGCATCGACGACATCGCCGTTGTGGTCGGACACGGAGGGCAACACGTCGAGGCATGGCTCGCGCAGAATGCCCCCGACGCCAAAGTGATCTGGCAAAAAGAGCAGCTTGGCACCGGACATGCGGTCATGACCGCTGCCGATTGGATCAGAGAGCGGGAGCGTATTTTGGTCGTGAACGGCGACATGCCGATGATCACCGAACAAGAGATCGGCGCCTTTCTTGACCAGGCGGACGCGGCGGACGCGGCGTTCATGACCTGCGATCTGGACGAGCCGGCTTCCTACGGGCGCGTCGTCAGGAACGGGGGCGGCGTCCGTATCGTGGAGGCAAAGGACGCGTCGCCTGAGCAGCTGCGCATATCTGAAATAAACGCCGGCGTCTACGTGTTCGCTGCCCCCATGCTTCTTGAGGGCCTTTCCGGCTTGACGCAGAACAACAGTCAACGGGAATATTACATTGTCGATCTCATTTCCTGGGCCTGCCGTTGCGGCCTGAACGTCGTTCCGGTGAAGCTTGGCGCCGAGAATCTCGGCGGCGTGAACAATCCCCTCGAACTTGCCGCGCTTTCGCTGAAAATGCGGGACCGCCTCCTCGCGGAGTGGATGCTCAAAGGGGTAAAATGCGTTGACCCGAGCACGGCGTGGGTCTCGCCGCGGGCTGTGTTTCACGGCGAAGCGTTCCTTTCCCCGAACGTTCAGATCTGGGGATGCAGCGAGATCGGCGCGGGCTGCCGCCTCGGCTCGGGAACGATCCTCCGCCGCTGCATATTGAAAGACAACGTGCAGTGTCTCGGCTATGTGGTCGCCGAGGATATCGTCGCGGAAGAAAACGTGAAGATGGGGCCTTTCTGTTTCTTGCGGGATGGCACGCATCTTCTGAGGGATTCTTTTGCCGGAAAATTTGTCGAGATCAAAAACAGCGAGATCGGCGAAGGAACGAAAGTTCCTCATCTGAGCTATATGGGGGACGCCGTGATCGGCGCGGAAACCAATATCGGCGCGGCATCCGTCACATGCAACTACGACGGCGTCAATAAAAACAAAACGCGGATCGGGGCCCGCTGTTTCATCGGCAGCGACACGATGTTCGTCGCCCCAGTGAACATCGGCGATGACGCTGTGGTCGGCGCAGGGTCGGTCATCACTCGGGACGTCCCCGCGAGAGCGCTCGCCGTGGCGAGAAATCGTCAGGTCGTGCGCGAGGGATGGACACAAAGAAAAAAGGCTGAGCACGAAAAAAATATGGAGGCTTGAAAGATGATGTCGAGCGAGAGGCAGATCATGGTTATTTCCGGTACCGCTCATCCCGAGTTCGCGGAGAAAGTGAGCCAGGAACTGGGGATCAGGCTGGCAAACGTTACCCATTACAACTTCGCCGACGGAGAGGTGGGCTTCCGCATCGAAGAGAGCGTCCGCGGCGCAGACGTGTATGTGATCCAGCCGACGTGCAAGCCCGTCAACGACAACCTGATGGAACTGCTGATCATGGTCGACGCGCTGAAGAGAGCCTCCGCGGGAAGGATCAACCTTGTCATGCCCTATTTCGGTTATGCCCGTCAGGATCGCCAGGCCAAGGGGCGGGAGCCGATCTCTGCAAAACTGGTCGCGAATATGATCGAGCACGCCGGCACCGACCGCGTCGTTACGGCAGACCTGCACGCGCGGCAGATCCAGGGTTTTTTTGACATTCCCGTGGATCACCTCTTGGGAGTGCCGCTTTTGGCCGGCTGGTTCAAAGAGCATCTTATCGGCGATCAGGACACCAGTCAATTCGTCGTCGTATCGCCCGACGCCGGCGGGGTCGTCCGCGCCCGGAAACTTGCGACCCTCCTCAGAGCGGAGATTTCCATCGTCGATAAACGCCGCCGTCACGACATGGCCAATATTTGCGAGGTCATGGAAATCATCGGCACCGACGTGGCCGATAAAACGTGCATCATCATCGACGATATGATCGATACGGCCGGCACGATCGTCAACGCGGCCAAAGCGTTGGAAAGCTTGGGCGCCAAGGAAGTTTACTGTTCGGCGACCCATGGCCTGCTCTCCGGCCCCGCCATCGACCGTCTCAGCGACGATGCCGTCACAAAAGTCGTTGTGACCGACACGATCCCATTGCCAGCGGAAAGGAAATTGGATAAAATAGTGCAAGTGTCCATGGCCCCGGTTTTTGCCGAGGCTATTCGAAGGATTCACACTGACGGTTCCGTGAGCGATCTTTTTGAGTGATTTCGGACCCGCCATTGTAAATAATTTTTTTGAGGAGGCTCTTTGTATTATGTCAGAAGCAGTTCAGATTGTTCTCGAGAATCGCGAGGGTTCGGGTTCGGCGTATTGCGGCCGTTTGCGCAAGGAAGGCTTTCTTCCCGCCGTCGTCTACGGACCGGCCCTCGAGCAGACGTACTCCGTTAAAGTGGAGACCAAAACGATGCTGCCCTACCTGATGTCGGACGATGTGAAGAAGACCGTCTTTGCCGCGAAACTTCCCAACGGGGAAGTGAAAAACTGCGTGATCAAGTCCGCCACGAAGAATTACGCCACGGACCGGCTGCTGCACATCGACTTTTACTGCGCGAACGAATAAGCACTTGCGTCTCATTGCAGGGCTTGGCAATCCCGGCACGGATTACGCTTTAACGCGGCATAACGTCGGCTGGGATGTGATCGACTGTGTCGTGGATCGTCTGCAGGCCGGCGAGCCGTCGACAAAATTCGGCGGCGCCTGTTGGGGGCCGTTGAATCTCGGCGACGAACGGGTCGTGTTTCTCAAACCCTATACGTACATGAACAACAGCGGCATAGCCGTGGGGGAAGTCGCCCGTTTCTACAAGATCGAGCCGAGGGATATCCTCGTGGTCGTGGACGATATCAACCTGCCGTTGGGGCGTATGAGGATTCGTTCGAAAGGCTCCGCCGGGGGGCATAACGGGTTGAAATCCGTCATCGCCCATCTTAACAGCGGGGATTTTCCGCGTCTGCGTCTCGGCGTCGATCCCTGCCCGCCGCGCTACGATATGGCCGCTTGGGTGACGGGGCGTTTTTCCGCTGACGATCGCCGCGTCATTGACAGGTCAATTGAAAAAGCTTCAGCTTTTTGTCTGGAGTGGTGTTCGTCTGGCGCAGAAAAACTTATGAACCGCGTGAACAGTTGTGATGTACGTTCTGTAAACGGCGAAGCATGACGCTTTCGCCGTTTTTTGTTTATGATCGCCATAAGCGAAAGGGAGGTGAAGAACTCTGACTTCTCGCTTAAGTGACGTCGATTCTCGGCTTTGGGCGCGCGGCGCGTCGGTCGGCATTCCTTTGGAAGGCGCCGGGCTGGCGTGTTCCCTGCGCGGATGTGAAAAGGTTCTTGTCCTTGTGCCGACGCGCCAGGAGGCGCTGGCTCTGGATTCCGATTTGAAAGTGCTGGAGGTCGGAGAAAGCCGTCTGCTCGAAGAGCCCCCCTTGGACAGCGAGAAGCTGCGGAACGGGGATTCGTTTCTGCGGCGCGGTCATACGCTTTCGGGATGGCTCAACGCAGAGAGCGGGATGTTGGTGACCACCCCGGGAGCGTTGGTCACGCCGTTTCGCTTCGGCAAAGCGGGACTGACTTTGGCGGCCGGCGCGCGCTTGGGACGAGATGCGCTTGCGTCCTGGCTTGCCGAAAACGGCTATCGGCGGGCGGAGTTGGTGTGGCAGCCCGGCGAGTTTGCGGTTCGCGGCGGTATCGTCGATTTTTTCGATCCCTCCGAAAAGGCGCCTCTGCGCGTCGAATTTTTTGACGAGGACGTGGAATCGATCCGTTTTTTTCAGCCCCGCTCACAGAGAAGTTTTCAAAATCTGCCGCATTTCATTGTGCGCAGCGTCAATCGCAGCGAAGACGAAGAGCGCGAAAGGGCCTGGGGCAGTTACGGAACGCTGCTGGTCCAACCCCGCAGACTCGAGGACAGCTTTGCGGCTTTTTGCGAGCTCTACAACGCGCTTGTCGAAGAAAAACAACGGCTTGCGCCCGACGCGTTCGAAAGGTTTTTGCTGGACACGGGGCGTTTGCCGCGGTTGAGAGTATCGCCTCCCGGGGAGGGCGTTCACCAGGACACCCTCGATTTCGGCGTCGTTCCTTATTTCCGGGGCGATCTGAGAGCGGCCCGCGCGTACGTCGACAGCCATCTGCAGGCGGGATTCAAGATCCATATCGCCAGCCGCAACTTGACCGGGGATTCGTTTCCTGAGCAGGTCTTTTTCCATCGGGGCAGCAGTTTAAGCGGCGGCGTCGTGGTGAAGGACCGGAACGAGATCTGGATTTCCGACGCGGAACTTTTCGGCATCAACGAAGTTGCCGAAGAAGAGATCAATCACGGCATGCCTTTGGACCTTGAGGCGAGCTTGAAGAAGGACCAATGGGTCATTCATGAAAAATATGGTGTCTGCCAGCTTGTGGGAACATCGGTTGAGAATTTTGGCGGCCAGAATTACGAAACCATCGTTCTGCGGTTCGCCGACAACGAAAGGCTGATTATCCCTACCGCTGAGCTTTTTCGCCTCACCCCGTGGAACGGTAACGGCGTCCCCGAACTCGACAGCCTCAAGTCGAAGCGCTGGCGTTCGGCATGGAAAAAAGCGGAAGCGCAGATCGAAGCGGAAGCGCAGGGGCTCCTGAATCTCTACGCCCAGCGCGAACTGGCCGACGGGCGGGCTTTTGGACGCGACGGCGACCTGCTGAAACGCTTTGAAGAGAGCTTCCCCTACAAAGAAACCGTCGATCAGCTTCGGGCGATCCGCGACGTCAAGCACGACATGGAACGCCGCTGGCCTATGGATCGTCTCATTGTCGGAGACGTCGGTTACGGCAAAACCGAGGTCGTGCTGCGCGCGGCGGTCAAGGCCGTCGAAAATGGCGCGCAGGCGGCGATTATTGCGCCGACAACGGTTTTGGCCCTCCAGCATTATCGCACCTGCGTCGCCAGAGTCGGCGAACTTCCGATCCGTGTCGAGCTGCTTTCGCGGATGATCCCTAAGAAAAAGCAGAAGGAAGTGCTCGACGAAACGGCAAACGGCCGTGTCGATATCCTGATCGGCACTCATCGCCTTTTTCAGGACGACATTCGATTCAAAGACTTGGGATTGCTGATAATTGACGAAGAACACCGTTTTGGCGTCAAACATAAAGAGCGGCTGAAAGTGGCGCATCCCGGGCTGGACGTGCTTTCTCTTTCGGCGACGCCGATTCCCAGAAGCCTTTCCATGGCTCTGCGCGGCATCCGGGACATTTCCGTGATCGCCACTTCGCCGCGAGGGCGCGGCGAGGTCTTTACCGTGACCTCCCGCTGGAATCCCGGTCTGGCGCATGACGCAATTCTCCGCGAGCTCATGCGAGGCGGGCAGGTATACTATCTGCATAATCGCATCGACGACATAGAACAGATCGCGGCGCGTCTTGCCAACCGTTTCCCCGGACACCGCACGGCCGTCGCTCACGGGCAAATGGGGGAGCGCGAGCTCGAGAAAACGATGAACGAGTTCTATGACGGCAGAATTGAAATCCTGGTGTGTACGACGATCATCGAAAGCGGGCTCGACGTGCCGCGGGCCAACACGCTGATCGTCGACGACGTCAGGCGTCTCGGCCTGGCGCAGATGCATCAGATACGCGGCCGCATCGGGCGGCGCAGCGAGAACGCTTACGCCCTGTTTTTTTATGAATCCGAAGAAAGCGGCGGCCAGACCCGCGAACGCCTCGAGGCTTTGGGCGCCGTCGGCTCGCAGAATGGCGGTTATCAGCTGGCGCAGCGCGATCTCGAGATCCGCGGGGCGGGCGAGATCCTCGGAACGGAACAGCATGGCTTCAAGGAACGCATTGGCTACACCCTTTATCTGAAAAAATTGAAGGAGCGCGTCGACCAGCTGCGAGGGATCGAAATAAAGCCCGCGCTGGTCGATTTGGCCATGCCGCTGGTGATCCCTGTGGATTATGTCCCGCAGGCGGAACTGCGCATCGGGCTGTACAGACGCTTATTGTCCCCCTTGAGCGCTCGGGAATACGAGGAAATGCAGGCGGAACTCCTTGATCGGTATGGCCCTTTGCCCGAGCAAGTTCAAGGGCTGCTTGACGCGGCTCTGGTCCGCGGCGAAGGCGGGGCTCTCGGGATAGAGAAGCTCCGGGTCTCGAAGGCGTTTGTCGCTCTTGAGGGACCTTTGCGGGAAGACCTCTTCCTGCCTCCGCGCTGGATCGCGAAAAGCGGCGCGCGCCTCGGCCCCGGCGGCGTCAACGGACTGCATGCCGCCGCCGGGGAACTGATGAAAAAATTCGTTTCCCGGCCGTGACATTTCCTATGTGAGGAGGCAAAAGAATGGACAAGGAGCCCGGTCGCTTTTCCGAACTCATAGAGACCATGAAAAAACTGCGCTCTCCAGACGGCTGTCCCTGGGACCGCAAGCAGGATTACGAGTCTCTCCGTCCGCATATCATCGAAGAAGCCTACGAGTTGGTAGACGCCATTGAACGCCGCGAGACCGACGGGAACATGAAACACGTTCTTGAAGAATGCGGGGATTTGCTGCTTCAGGTGATTTTTATCGGCACCATTGCAGAGGAAAACGGCGATTTTTCAATCGACGACATTCCGAGGATCATAACCGAGAAACTCGTCCGCCGTCATCCCCACATTTTTGGCACGCCGTCGGCCGAGGCGCACGAGAGCGCTCCGGCCGGCTGGGAGGAAATAAAACGCCAGGAACGCCAGGCGGAACAGACACGGGACGTTTCCGTTTTGACGGGAGTGCCGCGCCGTCTGCCCGCTTTGACGAAGGCTTACAGGATTCAAGAGAAAGCCGCCGGCGTAGGATTCGATTGGCCTCAAGGAGAACAGACGCCGGTCGTGGAGAAGATCAGGGAAGAGCTCGCCGAAGTCTGCGAAGTCCTCGACGCTGATAAAAAACAGGAACTCGCCGGGGAAATCGGCGATCTCCTGTTTGCGACCGTGAACCTTTCACGGCGCTGCGGCATTGACCCGGACTTGGCTTTGTCAAGGACGAATGCGAAATTCGAACGTCGGTTCCGTTATATTGAAACGCAGATTGAGCAGGACGGCAAAAAATGGAATGACCTTTCATTGAACGATTTAATATATTTATGGAATCAAGCGAAGAAAGCTTCCTTGTGATATAGTAATCGCATTGGCAATTATTCTCGAACGAAAACAAAAATTGAAATATATCTTTGTAGGAGGGAATTTACATGGTTTCAAAGAAAACACGTTCTTCAGCCGCCGTTGAGGACGAAAAAGCGGACGTCCAAGAGAAAATGCCGCCGGCCGAAGAGCCTGCCGCACAGGAGAGCGCCCGCGAAATTTCCGCAACGCGCAGGGTGGAGATCACTGAAACAGTGCTCCGCGACGCTCATCAGTCGCTGATGGCTACGCGCATGTCCCTTGATGACATGCTCCCGGTACTGGATCAGATGGACGAGATCGGCTACCATTCCTTGGAAGTCTGGGGCGGAGCGACCTTTGACGCCTGCATGCGTTTCCTCGACGAAGATCCCTGGGAAAGACTGCGCACCCTGAAGAAACATTTTAAGAAGACCAAGCTGCAAATGCTTTTGAGAGGGCAGAATCTCGTGGGATACCGTCATTACGCCGACGATACCGCCAAAGAGTTCGTGAAGCGGGCCGTTGGCAACGGTATTGACATCATCAGGATTTTCGACGCTCTGAACGACCTTCGCAACGTCGAAGTGACGGCTGCCCAGACAAAGGCGGAAGGAGCGCACCTTCAGCTCTGCATCGCCTATACGACTTCTCCGGTGCATACGGTAGAGGCCTTTGTGAAATTGGCTTCGCAGATGAAAGACCTTGGCGCCGATTCGATTTGCATCAAGGACATGGCCGGATTGTTGACGCCGACGGCTGCCAAGGAACTGGTCTATGGCATCAAACAGGCGACGGCGCTGCCGATCCAGGTGCATTCGCACTATACGTGCGGGCTCGCAGGACTGGCTTATTACGCCGCGATCGAAGCCGGCGCCGATGTCATCGACTGTGCTTTGTCTCCCTTCTCGATGGGGACCAGTCAGCCGTGCACCGAGACCTTTGTGGCCGCCCTTGCCGGCAGTCAGTGGGACACGGGGCTCGATATCCGTCGGCTGACGCCGATTTCCAATCATTTCAAGAAGATACGCTCTAAATACGACAAGATCTTCGTAAAGGTCCAAGGCGCGAATACGGATATTCTGCTCGCGCAGATTCCCGGCGGCATGTATTCGAATCTCGTGAACCAGCTGAAAGAAGCCGGGCAGCAGGATAAGCTGTCGCAAGTCCTGGAGGAAGTCCCTTATGTCCGCGCGGCCATGGGGTATCCGCCCCTGGTGACGCCAAGCAGCCAGATTGTCGGCACGCAGGCCACGCTTAACGTGCTTTCCGGAGAGCGGTGGAAAATCATTCCCAAGGAAGTGTATAATATCTTCAAGGGAATGTATGGCCAGACGCCCGCGCCGATGGACCCGGAAATCCAGAAAAAAGTTCTTGGCGGGGATAAGCCGATCACCTGCCGTCCCGCCGACCTTATCGAGCCGGAGCTGGAAAAGGCCCGAAAAGAAGTGGCGTCATGGATCACCCAGCCCGAGGACGTGCTGACCTATGTGCTTTTCCCGGCGGTCGCCAAGGAGTTTCTGGTGAAGAAGTACGCCCGCGAAACGATGACCGATATCGGCCTGAACGAGTTCGTGGATGGTTCAGCATATCCCGTGTAAGAGCCTGAGAGCTTGCGGCGTTTGTATTTGAACTTTATAAAAAAGGAGGGGCGGCTTTTCCGTCCCTCCATACTGTGTTTGTTGTATAAAACTTTCGTGTGGAAGTGGGGGAGGTATTACCATAGACGGAGTCTATACAATGCAGTTGGAATGTTCTGATCCCGCGCTGTTGATGAGAATCTGCGGACGGGACGACGAAAACCTCGAATTTCTCGAGTCAAAGCGAAAGGTCCGCGTTCTCAGGCGGGGAGAGCTGATCACCGTCGCCGGAGATGAAGAAAAAGACGTACGTCAGGCCCATGCCCTTTTGTTGCAGGTGCGCGATGCGGCGCAGGATGGCCACCAGTTTCGCCTGCAGGATTTTCGCTATATGCTTGAGACTCTGCGCAAGAACGGCCGTGTCGATATCGCTTCGCTCTATTCGGAACTGCTGTGCATCACTTACCGGGGCAAGCCTGTCAGGCCGCGTACCGCCCGGCAGCTTGAATACGTAAAGGCGATGGAGAAGAACACGGTGATTTTCGGGATTGGACCGGCAGGGACGGGGAAAACGTATCTTGCGGTCTGTCAGGCCGTGAATCAGCTTAAAAACGGAAACGTGAGCCGCGTCATCCTTGTGCGCCCGGCAGTCGAGGCGGGCGAAAGTCTGGGTTTTTTGCCCGGCGATCTTCGTGAAAAGGTGGAACCTTACCTCCGCCCGTTATACGACGCTTTTTTTGAACTTCTTTCCCCCGAAAAATTCGCCCGTTACGCTGACAAAGGGATCATTGAAATCGCCCCTCTTGCTTACATGCGGGGGCGGACCCTCAACGACAGCTTTGTCATCCTCGACGAGGCTCAAAATACAACGCCCGAACAAATGAAGATGTTCCTGACTCGCATCGGTTTTGGTTCCAAGGCGGTCATTACCGGCGATCTCACTCAGGTTGACCTGCCTAACGGCAAGCAGTCGGGACTGAGACTCGTTCAGGGGATCCTCAAAGATATCGAAGGGATTTCTTTTATCCACCTGCAAAATGAAGACGTGGTGCGGCACGAGATTGTCCAAAAAATTGTCGCTGCCTATGATCGATATGAGGCATCACAGAAGAAATAACTGCGAGGAAACAGACGATGAATATTGATCAACTGGATCGGACTCAGTGGAGGAAACTTTTTCAGAGTTCCTGCAAGTACGTTGTGAAATTCCTCCCTTACGCGATTGCCGCTTTTGTTGCCATGGTCGTCGTGCAGGTACGATGGTACACGGTTGATTCCGACTCTTACTTCATTCCCGGCGCGACCGCTCAACGGGCGTATTACGCCGTTCGCGACATGAATTACGACGACAACGAAGCGACGGAAAAGCTGCGCGCGGAAGTTGCCGACGGAATCATCGGGGTCGTCGTCAAAGGACATATGAAAAGCGAAGTCGGTTTTGACGATGAATGCGAGATCCTCTTGAACCGGCCGCTCGACGACAGGATTTTGCCCAAGGAACTCCGCGAGCTCTTGGATGCCGCGCCTCTGGACACACGGGAGCAGATTGTCGCTACCGTCCGTTCGATCCATGACGATCTTCAGCGCAACGTGAATTTGTCTGCGGACGAAAAGGACGAGTTCATATGGCAGCGTATCGGTCTGATAGAGACGAACCCTTCTTCCGCAAACATCATTTATCAGATTCTCGTCGGGCTGTCCGAAGGCGATCAAAAGGTCGACCCCGATCTGACGGAGCGTATAAAATCGCTGGCGGCCTCCGATATCGAACAGACCAAACACATATTTTATGCCGGCGACCGGATCGTCAACAAAGGGGAAATCGTGACGCCGCAGCTTGCGAGGATCTTGAAACTCCAAGGGTATCCCGAGGGGCGTTTCCCGATGACGTCCCTTGTCTTCGCCGTCATCGTGGCCTGTATAAGCGTCCTCTGGATCCGCAAGACCATGCCCCACGTTTTTATAAGCACGACGTATCATGGAGACTGGACTTATTCGTTCTTTCTCTTGTTGTTGGGCTGGCTCTTTCAGATCGGCGTGATTTATTGGGGCGTCAACGGCGTCGGCGTTTTTCCCGTGATTGCGATGATCTACCTCACGCTTCCCGACATCGGCGCGTTGAATTGCGCTGTCGCCGTGACGTTGAGCGCGTCGATCATCACCTCGGGATACGATGTCACCGCGTTTGCCATCAATGCAATTTCGGGGTGCGCCGGAGCCATTTTGGGAATCTCCCTTTTCAAAAGGAATTATTCGCGCTCCGCCGTCTGGATCCATGTGTTCGTTCTCGGCATCGCGATGCTTGGGGTCGCCTCGGTGCTCCAATGGGGGTTGACCAATCTGATGAGCGTTCGTCAGGCGGCTATTATGTTTACGGCGTGCTTGCTGTTGAGCTTTATGGTTATCGTCTTGCTGCCGCTGCTGGAGATACTCTTCGATATCGTTTCTCCTTTGCAGCTCGTAGAGCTGACGCAGCCTTCCCATCCGCTGCTGAAAAGAATGCAGGTCGAGGCTCCCGGCACTTATCATCACAGCCAGATGGTGGGGAATCTGGCCGAGGCGGCGGCCGAGAAAATCGGTCTGAATCCGATGTTGCTCCGGGCGGGAGCCTGTTTTCATGACATTGGAAAGCTGAAACGGCCGCAATCGTTTATCGAGAACCAAATTTCGGGAATAAACGCTCATGATGAGATGTCGCCGGCTTTATCCGCGCTTGTGATCCTGTCGCATGTGAAAGACGGGCTGGAACTTGCCGACGAATATCGTCTGCCGTCGCAGATAAAAGCGTTTATCGCGGAACATCATGGCACGACCTGCCTGACGTATTTTTATCGAAAGGCGCTCCAGGCGGGGCTGAAAGCGGACGAGAGTCAATTCTGTTATCCCGGACCGAGGCCGCAAAGCAAGGAAACCGGAGTCCTGATGATTGCCGATTCGACGGAGGCCGCGGCCCGAGCGGAGAGCGCAAATATCAAGGGCATTCTCGATCTCACTCGCCTTGCCGACAACGTGGTGCAGTCCAAGATAAGCACCGGTCAGCTGGACGAAGTCCCCTTCACCCTGAAAGACCTCTCGGATATCAAAGCGGCGCTGGTCAGTACGTTGCGCTCGATGTATCATACGCGCGACATCAAACCGCTGAAATCGTTGCCTGAAGAGCAAGGAAAGGAGACTGACGATGCGCATGGCTCCTCGAACATTGTCGCGGTTCAAGCTAAAGCAGCGGCGGCGAAAGAATCCTGAAGTCCGCATTCTCATCGCCAGTGACATCGATCAGGATCCCCTGCTGACGTTGGCAAAAACGAATATCGCCACTTTCGAAAGGCTGGCGGCGGACTTATATGACGTACATTGGCCAGCGTGGCGCGCGCATGGGGGACTGCAGATCTCTCTGCAGTTCCTGGATGAGACGCGGATGGCCGAAGTGAACGATGAATACCGTCAGGTCCACGCCCCAACGGATGTGTTGAGCTTCCCTTTTTTTGAGAAAGAAGGCAGGTTTGCCCCCGACGCTCAGCTGCCGCCTCTTCTCCTCGGCGATATTGTGGTGTGTCCCGCGGTCGTTAGAAGGAACGCCGTGGAACATCATGTATCGGGAGAATCGGAACTGGCGCTCGTTGTTTTTCACGGCATGCTGCACCTTCTGGCATGGGATCACGACACGCCGGAGAAACAAGAGAGAATGTGGAGCGTGCAGGAACATTTCAGAGATCTTTTTCTGAAGGGACTGTCCGCTCCGGCTGCCGGTAACGCGGGGCGCGAGAAAAAATGACGTCTTTTGTCGTCCTCCTTTTGACCGTCGTCTTTCTCGTGATGCTGAGCGGCTATCTGAGCGTGGGCGAAGCGGCGATTTCTTCGGTCAGCGCAGCCAAGGCCCAGGCATTCGGCGAAGACAACGCAAAACTGGCTCCGCTGGTTGATTGGGAACTTGCTGAAAGACAAAAAGTGATTATTGCCATCTTGGTGGCGCATAATCTCTTTTCCGTCGCCGCCAGTTCATTCGCGACGGTCTTGGCGACGGACTTCTGGGGTGAAAAAGGCGTTTTTTGGGCTACGGTCATCATGACGATCCTCATGGTCCTTTTTGCCGACTTCCTGCCCAAATGTATCGGTATGGCCCTCGGTGAAAGGAATTTCAACGTCATCCTGCCGGGCTTGCGCGCGGTTTCCGTCGTCTTCAGCCCCCTTATTTGGATTTTGGAGAAGATCGTGGCCTTTTTCAGCGGCTTGTTTCACGTCGATATGACGCTGGAAAGCGCGGTCGTCACACGGGATGAAATAGAACAGCTTGTAAAACACGGAGAAGAATCCGGGGCTATCGAAGCTTCGGAACGCAGAATGATCGACGGCGTTATCGCTTTCGACGAGACCAGAGTGTCGGAGATCATGGTCCCTCGCGTGTCCATGGACGCGCTGGAGGTGAATGAGACTATCGCCGACGTCGTTTCTCTCATGCAAAATTGGGAACATTCGAGGATTCCCGTCTTTCGCGAAACGCCAGACGACATCGTCGGCGTCGTTTACCTCAAAGACATGATTCCCTATCTGCGGGCCGGCAAGATGGATACCCCTCTCAGCGCTTTTATGCGGCGGGCGCTCTTCGTCCCGGAAACGATGAAAGTCAATGACCTGTTCGGCATGATGCGCGGCAAACACGTTCATTTTGCGGTGGTCGTGGATGAATATGGCGGCACGGCGGGAATCGTCACTCTTGAAGACCTGCTTGAAGAGATTGTCGGTGATATACGCGACGAATACGACGAGGAGTCGGCCCCTATCGTGCAGTTGAACGAGAACTCGTACCGGGTGAAATGCACGGAGTCGCTCGAGGATCTCGGAGCCGTCGTGGGATACGACTTTGACTGCAATGACGTTGATTCCGTCGGCGGCTATGTTCTCGACAAGTTTATGGGGTTTCCCGAGAAAGGCGATATTTACCGCGATGATGACTGGACGATAAAGGTCACTGACGTAGGAGAACATCGCGTGAATGAAGTCATCTTTACGCGATCCGCGCATGAAGTTCAGAAGGAACGTCACACCAAAGCGCAGGAGGAATGATTTTTGGACGCTTTGCCTCAATTATGTACGGCGATAGTTATTCTGTTGTTCCTTTCGGCTTTTTTCAGTGCGTCCGAGATGGCGCTGACAGCCGCCAGCAGTACGAGAATGAAATTGCTGGCCGAGGAATATCCCTTTCTGGAACGCTTCGTAGATTGGGTCAATGAGGACCGGTATCAGGCGATTTCGGCGATTCTCGTCGGCAACAATCTTGTCAACGTGGCGGCGAGCGTTACCGCCACGGCGCTGGCGACGTCGTTGATTGACGAACACGGCGTCGCTTCCGCCGTCGTCGTGATGAGCATTTTGATCATCATTTTCGGCGAAGTGATTCCCAAGTGCGTGGCGATGGCGAAAGGCGAACGCCTGCTTGTCGTGGCTCTTCCGCTCGTGCGTTTTTTCAGCTGGCTCGTGACGCCGTTGATCTGGGGGATGGAGCAGTTTGCGAGAATAGCCAGTTACATCACGGGTTTGGACCTTTCTCTGAAAGATTCTTTCGTTACCAAAGAGGAAATAGGGCAAGTCGTGAAGATCGGCGAAGCCTCCGGCGCGATCGAAGAATCCGAACGCCAGATGATCGACGGCGTCATTTCCTTTGACGAGATCCGCGTCTCCGAGATCATGATCCCCCGTACTCAGATGCACATGATCGAATCGGAGCGGACGGTGGACGACGCGCTTCAGTTTATTGAAAAGATGGGGGATTCCCGGGTTCCCGTTTTTACGGATACCCCGGATCACATCGACGGGATCGTTCTCGTCAAGGATCTGCTTGCGGCCTTGATGAAAGGGCAAAAAAACGAGCCGGTCACCAAGTTCATGAGGACGCCGCTGTTCGTGCCCGAAACGATGTACGTGCCCAAGCTCTTCAGAATAATGCAAAACGTCCGTATGCACATGGCGGTCGTCGTCGACGAGTACGGCGGCACGGCGGGACTGATCACTCTCGAGGATCTTCTGGAGGAGATCGTCGGCGAAATCCAGGATGAATACGATAAAGAAGAACAAACGGTGACACGTCTCTCCGATGATTCTTACAGAGCGAAAGCCAGTATTTCCCTTGAAGAGCTCAACGACGTTCTGAATAGTCATTTCGTCTGCGACGACGTCGACACGTTGGGAGGGTTTTTACTGGATCGGTTCGGCGATTTTCCCCGCGAAGGGGATACCGTCGCGTTGGACGGCTGGCTTTTCGAGATCGTCAGCATGGATGGCCATCGGATTAATGACGTTGTGATCCGCAGGGACACATCGGAGGCAGGAGAATAGATCAAAGTGCAGACAGATTTTCGTGCGGGAATCGTCGCCGTCATCGGCCGGCCCAATGTGGGCAAATCGTCGCTCCTCAATAGGATCCTCAAGTACAAGCTGTCGATCGTTTCTGCGAAACCCCAGACGACCCGCGACAACATTCTGGGGCTTTACAATGGAGCGGCGAGTCAGATCCTTTTCGTCGATACGCCCGGCATTCACGCTCCTTTGAACAAGCTCGGCGAACGTCTGGTCGAGCGCGCGGTCTCGGGGCTTGAGGATGCCAATGTCGTCCTTTATGTCGTGACGATCGACGATCGCCCCGAGCAGAGCGAAAACGACCGCATCCTGAAAGTCCTTCGCGATTATCCCGGCATCCCTGTCGTGTTGGCGGTCAATAAGGTGGACCTTCCCGGTTCCAGAAGCAAAATACTGCCTCTCATCGACCGTTTTACGAAGAAAATCAAGCTGCGCGACGTCGTTCCGGTATCGGCAAAAGACGGCACCAACGGCGAAGTTCTCGTCAGAACCCTTGAGAGCTTGCTTCCTGTCGCGGCGCCGCTCTATCCGGACGATATGATCACGGACAGGACGGAGCGTTTCATCGCGCAGGAACTGATTCGCGAAAAGATCATCGCGTCCACCGACGAGGAAGTGCCGCACAGCGTCGCCGTGGAGATCGAAGAGTTCAAGTCGCCCGACGAATACCCGGAGCGCAGGGACTTGTTCGTCCGCGCCACGGTCTACGTGGAGCGGGAAGGCCAACGGGCCATCATTCTCGGCAGAAAAGGGGAAAAGATCAAGACCATCGGCACGGCCGCCCGGAAAGCGCTGGAAGAGATGACGGGACATAAAACGTATCTTGAACTTTGGGTTAAGGTTAACAAAGGATGGAGAGACTCGGAAAAGGAATTGAAAAGACTGGGATACGAATAGACCTTCCGGAGGAGACGTCTCAGCGTCTCATCAAGCGGACGGGCGTCGTGCTGCGGCGCGGAAACTACATGGAAGGCGATATCGCCGCATTGTTGTTTTTAAAAAGCGCCGGCACGAATTGGGTGTACGTCCCCGGAGCCTCGAAAGGGTCGATGCGTTTCGGCGGCGCCTTGGAGCCTTTCGTCTGGGGACATTACCAGCTTTATCAGTCAAAAAGAAAGACGTATCTGAAGGAAATCGAAGTCACCGAGGACTTCTGGGCGTTGCGACGCTATCCGCGGGCCGTGATCCAGGCCGTTCGCTGGGCGAAGATGTTTGAACGGCACTTGATTCCCGGTTATCCCTACGACGATTTGTTGGCTCTCTTCTATTGGGCGTTGAAGGCGCTGAGCGAAGGCGCCGCGCCGGAACTGCTTGATGCGCGTTTTTTATGGCGCTGGCTCCTCAGCTGGGGGATCGCGCCTGATCTGCTCTCCTGCAGCGCCTGTGGAAAGCCTTTGGGCGGACGCGCCGTCTGGCAGGAGGGGACCTTTGTCTGTACGAACTGCGCTCACGGGCAGAGCCCGCTCGACATCGATGAATTCGCGGCTTACGCCCTTTCGAAAAGCTTTGTACCGGAGAACGGCACATCGAAATTGTTGGAACAGGCCCGAAATGTCCGGCAACTCTTTGTGAGAAACCTTGATGATAATCGATAGTTTGAATTGGAGGTCGCGTGTGGAATGAACTTTCAGGATATCATGCTGAGATTGCAACGCTATTGGGCGGATCAGGGATGCATCGTACAGCAGCCCTACGACATCGAGGTCGGGGCCGGCACGATGCATCCGGCTACGTCGCTTCGGGTCATCGGCCCCGAACCCTGGAACGTTGCCTATGTGCAGCCGTCTCGCCGTCCGGCGGATGGGCGTTACGGCGACAACCCCAACCGTCTGCAGCATTATTACCAGTTCCAGGTGATCATGAAGCCGGCGCCGGAGAACATCCAGTCGCTTTACATCAACAGCCTTGCCGCGCTGGGGATCGATCCCCGCGAGCATGATATCCGTTTCGTCGAGGACGATTGGGAGTCTGCGGCGATCGGCGCCTGGGGGCTCGGCTGGGAAGTCTGGCTCGACGGCATGGAAGTGACCCAGTTCACCTATTTCCAGCAGGTCGGCGGCGTCGATATGGAAGCGGTGCCCGCAGAAATAACGTACGGCCTTGAACGTATCGCCATGTTCGTTCAGAAAGCCGACAACGTTTACGATTTGAAGTGGAACGACAAGGTGACCTATGGAGATGTCCATCATCAGGGAGAAGTCGAGAACTCCATATATAACTTCGAGGTGGCCGACGTCGCCATGCTTGCGGAAATATTTTCCCTGTACGAGAAGGAAAGCTTGCGTCTTGCCGATCAGGCTTTGGTTCTGCCCGCCTGGGACTGCGTGCTGAAGTGCTCGCAGATTTTCAATCTTCTCGATGCCCGCGGCGCGATCAGCGTCACGCAGCGCACGGGGTATGTTTCGCGCATCCGCGCGATTGCGTCGAAGTGCTGCTCAGCCTATGCGCAGCAGCGGAAAGATATGGGCTATCCGCTCATGAAAAAATTTTAAAGGGGGACGGACCGATGGAAAGAGATCTGATTCTGGAGATTGGAACGGAAGAGATACCGTCCCGTTTTATGCCAAGCGCCTTGCGTGACATCGCCCAATACGCCGAGGAAGAGTTTGCCGCGCAGCGTCTCGGGCATGGGCGCATAGAGGTGATGGGCACTCCCCGCCGCCTCGTGCTGTTGGTCCGTTCCGTTGCGGAACGTCAGGAGGACCTCTCCGAAGAGCACAAAGGGCCGGCGTGGAAATCCGCTTTCGACGGCACGGGAACGCCGACTCGTGCGGCAGAAGGTTTTGCCAAAAGCAAAGGCATTGCCGTCGAACAGCTGGAAAGCCGCAACGTCAACGGCGTGGATTATGCGTTCGCCGTCATCAATCACAAGGGCGGCGCCGCGGACGCCTTGCTTCCGGACATGATGAAGCACATCGTCTCCCGTATCGTTTTTCCCAAAAACATGTACTGGTACGACCCCAGCGTTCGCTTCGCCCGCCCGATCCGCTGGCTGCTCTGCCTGATCGGAGCGAAAGTCGTCGAGTTTGAGCTGAACGGCATGAAAAGCGGCCGGACCACCTGCGGACATCGTTTCATGGGAGCTCCTTCCGTGGAGATCGAGTCGAGCGACGATTATCTGACCGTCATGTACGACAACTGGGTCATTGTCGATCAGAAGAAGCGCGAGGAGAAAATGCGCGCCGCCATTGCCGGCATCGAAAAAGAGCTTGACGGCGTCGTCGAGCTTGACCCCCCTCTGGTTCAGGAGAATCTTTATCTTGTCGAGTATCCCGTGCCCTTTTACGGCTCGTTTGACCGCAAGTATCTGGAGATCCCCGAAGAAGTCCTGACGACCTCGATGAAAGACAACCAGAAATATTTTGCCGTTCACGACCACAGCGGCAAATTGATGCCCTGTTTTGTCGGCGTCAGCAACAATCTGGTTCCCAATATGGAGCTGGTTCGGGAAGGAAATGAACGGGTTCTGCGCGCCCGCCTGGAAGACGCCGTTTTCTTCTGGAAGGAAGATCTGAAACGTCCCCTCTCGGCGCGGGTCGAGGACCTGAAAAACGTCATCTATCAGGAGAAGCTGGGTTCCGTCTACGACAAGACCATGGAAATGGTCAAGATCTCCCGAAAGATTTGCGACCTCCTCGGCAGCAAGGACGACGTCAAGCTGGTCGAACGCGCGGCCTACCTTTCGAAAGCGGATCTTGTCACCGGCATGGTCGGCGAATTTTCCGAACTCCAGGGGATCATGGGCCGTGAATACGCCCTGAAAAACGGAGAGGATCCGCGGGTCGCCAAGGCCATCGCCGAGCAGTACATGCCGACCGCGGCGGGAAACGAACTTCCTTCCGACGTGATCGGCGCCGTCGTGGGAATTGCCGAACGGGCCTTCAACATGGTCGGGGCCTACAAGCTGGGGTTTCAGCCGACGGGGTCGCAGGATCCTTACGGCCTCCGCCGCGCCATCCGCTGCATCAACGAGATCCTCTGGGGACTTCGCCTCGACCTTGATCTGGAGGCGCTGCTCGCTTTCATCGCCCAGGACCTCGAAGTTGACGGCGAAGCGTTGAACTCGCTGCTGGAGTTCATAAGGCAGCGCACGCTCATTCAGCTCAAGGAAAAAGAATACGGCCACGAACTGATCGAACTGGCGCTCTCCGTGACAGGATCCCGTCCCCTGCAGACGCTTTATCTGCTGGGCGCGTTCGCGGAGGTGAAGCAGGAAGACTGGTTCACGAAGCTGGTCAATTCCGCGGTGCGGGTGAAGAACATCCTGACGAAGGCCGAGAACGTTTCGAGCTCCGTGGATCCTTCGCTTTGCGTCAAGGCTGCCGAAAAGGACCTTTATGCGGCCGTGAACGAGGCGGAGAAGCCCGTGGAAGCCGCTCTGCAGAAAAACGACTGGAACGGGCTGATGAACGTCCTCGCCCAGCTTTCCCCGGCCGTTTCGGCCTTCTTCGACGACGTGATGGTCATGGACGAGGACGCGGCCGTCCGCGCCAATCGTCTCGCGCTGCTGTCCCATTGTCAGAATCTCTTTATGCGCGTCGGAGATCTCAGCAAAGTCAAATAGACTGAAGGGCATTTTATGACATTACGTGTTTCCATCGTTTCCGATTCGACAGGAGAGACTGCCGAAAGCATGCTCCACGCGGCGCTGGCCCAGTTCGACGGCCTCGACGTGACGATCGAGCGCCATCGGTCGGTTCGCGAAGTCGCTCAAGTCCACGGGATCGCCAGCGATTTTTATCAGCGCGGCGGGCATTTGATCGTCAGCACTCTGGTCAAATCCGACGTGTTGGCGGCGTTGGTTGCCGACACGAAAAAGTACAACTTAGGCTATGTGTCCATGATGGGCCCCCTGGTCGAAGAGATCTGCCGCCTCACGGGACGGCAGCCCATGCAGCGCCCGGGAGTGAACCGCCGCGTTGACGGCGATTACCTGCGCCGCGTCAAGGCCATCGAATTCACGCTCCGCTGCGACGATGGACAATCCCCCGAGCTGATGACCGCCGCTGACATCGTCTTGTTCGGCGTGTCTCGGGCCGGAAAAACGCCCCTCTCGATCTGGCTTGCCCTGAAAGGATACGCCGTCTCGAACGTTCCTTTGCTGCCCGGCGTCGCTCCCGATCCCCGCATCTGGAATGTGAGCGTGGAAAAGAGAGTCGGGCTCCTGATCTCGGCTGAGCGCTTAAGAGAGATCCGCTGCGAACGGATCGTCGCCATGGGGCTCGATCCGCAGCGAGCGGCATATGCCGATATCGATAAGATCAGGGCGGAACTGGACGACGCCCGTTCTTTGATGGAGAAGCTCCAGTGCCGCGTTTACGACAGCACGGACCATTCTTATGAAGAGCTGGCGCGTAATATCCTCGAAGATTTGAAAATGCTGTAGCAAAAAGCGGGCATCTGAGATATTCAGATGCCCGCTTTTTGCGCTCTTTGAACGCCGGGGAACCTCGTGCCGCACGCGGTCTAGCAGCCGAACAGCGAAGAAGCTTCTTTCATGGCGTCGATAATCGGAACTCCGAAGGGACAGCGCTTCTCGCAGCTGCCGCAGGCAATGCATTCGGAGGCGTGGTGAGGCAGCAGTGCATAGTGCTCGCGCGCCGTCTCCGGGATCTGCTCCTGGGTTTTGGCAAGATTGAGGAATTTATTGACGGAAGCGACGTTGATGCCTTTGGGGCACGGTGGCTATTTTCACGGAAAGTGAGTATTTTTGAGGCTGATTTTTGGGCGTAAAAAAGAGCATCTGAGATCTTGGCGTTGCTGGTCTCAGGTGCTCTTGTGCTATTGCTCATTTCGTGCAAATCAATGTCAGGGATTCTTCCGTTTTTTCCGTTTTCTCACGGATTTTGCCCACGCGTCGATTTGACCATTTGAGGATGTTTGAAGGGGATTTGAGGATTTTTAATGATGCTGTGAACCCTGAATGTATCTGATTTGAACGGGCTAGAACGGGGCCTTTTTTGAGGCTGATCGAGGGGCAAAATCGGGGCGTTGGTCAGAAAAATGAGGCTTCTGCAGCGAGTCTTTCGGCGGTGGAAAAGTCACGTAGAGCGAGGTTATTTTGTGGACAACCGATTATTTCTTACGCCATTCCAACGACTGAGTTCATGATCTGTCAGCCGTTGATGGTTCCCTTACATTTTCGGAGAACGGATGAAAAAGAGTGGATGAAACGGTTCATTCCGCTCGGTTATGCTTTTCGTTTCTGTTCTTCGGGCGTGGGCCAGAACCACCAGTGACTTTTCGGTATCGCACGTCCGAGGATCTGTTCGGCTTCTGCCCGATATTCAGGCCACGTAAAATTTCCACAGCGAGCCGCCGGAAACCGCTCAAAGAAGACGCCGCGTTTCCGATATTTTCCCCAGTCTTCCACGACAGAATCCAGATAGTCGCGCACCCTTGTCGGCAGTTCATCATGGTTGAACAGAAGCGCTGAGACCAAAGTCGGGCTGTCTACGCCGTCATCCATGCGAAGATAGTCAGGGCAGTCTTCGCTGCCCAGCCAAAAAACATCATATCCCAGCAGGTGGCACATCAGTTCCTCCTGCGAGAAGTCTTCAAGGCACAAGTCATCCCGATACTCATCAAGAAGCGCTTCAGCTTTGGCGTCCATGTTTTCATGACTCCTTTCATCTTCGGCAAAGGCATGACGACTTGTGCCCTTGCACGGAATCTAAATTTTTTTGTTTTGAAAAAGGTCGAGATTGTCTGACCTTCCAGAGAAATGATCGCCTGTTCTCCCGTCTTCGTATCGTGAAAGACGATCTGAGGGTGGGGGGCTTTTTTATCTTCTATGATCAAATAAGCGTCGCGACCGCCGCGGCGGATCAGCGAGGCGATCTGCTCGTTGTATTCCGCCATGGTCGCGTGAAACTCCCGTTTTCCATGTTTCATGTAATGAACAAACGCTGTAGGGTGCTCCAGCCCGTCGCCGCCGTCCTGCTTTTTCCACGTTGCTTTATGGCTGCCCCAATGGCATTTCATGGCGTAATCGAGGAGCCCCGGCAGTTCCTTGGCTGGCACTTCGCCGTCGATGGCCCACTGCGAGACCTTCTCGGGGTACTCGACGGGCGGGAAGTACGCGACCGTCGTCGTTCGACAGCGGAAGTGATAGGGCGGCAGCCCGATCCCCGCGTCGATCAGCGCCGACGTCTTCGTCGCCGCGGGGACTTCCTGATCGCCGAACATCGGCTGCGCGGCCTTCATGGCGTCGGCGTCGTGCCGCCGGGCCGCGGAAAGAAGCCGGTCCCGCTGGCGCGACAGAGCGCCGACGGGGATCGTGCGGCCGTGCATGGAGCGGCAAATCTGCGTCGTGTGAGCGTCCAGCACCGCCACGACCTGCACGTACTCGACGCCCGCTTCCTCGTAGCCCGCCACCCGGCCCAGTTCGTTCGTGCGCGCCACCCAGTGGTCGGCCAGCAGATTGAAATATCCCTTCATCTTCGGCTCGGCGAGCTGCGACAGGCTGTCTTCCAGATGTTCCGCCAGCTGCAGCCGCGTCGCGCCGGTTTCGTAATACGCCCACAGCGATTTTCTGATCGCATCTGAGGCGAAACGGTCGTACCCGCCGCCGAGCCAATACAGCCCGTCCTCGCGCAGCAGATCGATGGCCGATAGATCCGGCGCTTTCAGCGCAAAGTCGACGCCGACGCCGTGCAGACCGTGCCGATACGAGTTCGATATCGCTTCGGCGACAGGACGCCGGGCCGCTTCCGCGAGCCCGACGCCCAGATATTTCGCCGCTTTCGCTTCGATCCGTCCCACGTCGCCGGGCGTCGCCGCGGCGCGTTCGCCCAGCGCGCGGACCTCCGACAGCAGTTCCATCAGCAGCGCCCGCGTCTGTCTGTTCCAGCATTTGCTCAACGCCGTCTTGAGGAGTTCCGCCAGCTCGTCGAGCGTCCGCTCCGACTTGAGCACACTGAGATTATACAGCAGCGGGACCTTTTTCACCTGCGCCGCCTTTTTTCTTCTCTCCGGGGAAATTCTCCCGCGTCCGGCAGATGTACCGGCAGTTCGGACAGGTGCGGACGCGGACGACCTCGTTGCCGCGGTCGTCGGTATGCGCGACGGTCAGTCGCGCGTGACATTTCGGACAGTTCACGGCTCAGCCTCCTATCATCGAGACGTTTCTTCTTCCCAGCACGCGCCGCTGTCCCGCGGCGTCCATCACCGACAGCGCCAGCGCCCAGAACAGGTCGGCGTGCTTGATCTCCTCGTTGCGGTCGGCGTCGTAGGTAAAGCCCTTCTCCGTGGGCCTGCGCCGGATCGCGTGCAGCTGCATCGTCAGATCGCGGTCGTTGGGGATGCGCATCCGCCGCCCCTCGAACAGCTTTTTCACGCCCAACGCCAGCTGCTCCTTCGTTTCTCGCGTGAACCAGACCCCCGACACCTTGCCGGGATAGCGCATCTGCAGGTTTTCCGCCATCTGCGCGCCGATGCCCGTGCGGTCGATGCGCATCCGCCGGATCCTGTACACCTCGAACAGGGCGCCGATATGGTCTTCCTGAGCCTGAAACGACATCTTGTCCAGCGTATCCATGTGCCGCACCCAGACTTCCCGTTCTTTCTTCTCGCCGCGCAACTCCGACAGGACCACCGCCGTCAGGTCGCGCCAGCGCCCGATGTCCGTGCCGCCGCTGAGTTCCGCCGACGTGTTCATGTCCAGCGCGTCGTCGCGGAAGGCGTCGCGCACTTCGGCCGGCGACAGCAGCGACATCTCGTCGGCGAAGAAGCGGCACTCGTACGCCTGCGCGAACGTCATCGCGTCGAACAGGTCCCGCAGCTCTTCGAGGTCCACCCGGTGCCCGTCGGCGATGGCGCGGTAGATGTCCACCTTGTGACGGCTGAAGCGCGGGTACTTGCCCGGCTGCGTCCAGATCTCGCCGAAGCGGTCGTACTCCGTGTAGGGCGTGCTCGTCACCGTCAGGCGTTTCTTGCCGACCGTGATCGCCGGCACCACCGCCAGCCACATCTTGGCCGGAGCCATGTGCCAGGCGTACTCGTCCAGATAGACGTCGCCCGTGTATCCCTGCACCGTGCGCCAGTTGCAGGGCAAAAAGTAGCCTATGCCGCCGCCGGGAAAGACGATGTTCCCCTTGTCTTCCAGGTACTCCACGCCCAGATCGTTGCACCACTTCACGCAGTAGTTGCGGACGATCTCCGACTGATCCTGCGAGGCCGAGACCACGATCTGGTTTTCCTTCCGCGCCAGCGCCCCCAGCAGCACCTCCGCGCCCAGGGAGTAGGAGAACCCCGTCTGCCGCGCTTTCAGGCAGATGCGGAACCTCGCCTCGTCCCGGACGAAATCCCTTTGATACGGATAGAGCCGGTCGAGGATCCGCGCGCGGATGTCGCCGATCACCTCGACGGACAGCCCCGGCGTCTTTTGCTTGCGTGCGCCCCGCAGCCGCCCCCTGGGAGCCGATTGTTCCATGCGGCGGATCGCCTTCGACAGCTTGTCGACCTTGCGCACCTGAGCGTCGCTCAGTTCGCCGGAACCGGCGCTGATTGCCGCCATTTTCTCCCTGAGATGCCGCACCGAGCTGTCGGCGTCGCCGGCGTCCCACTGATAGCGCCGCCGCCAGGCGTTGACCGTATCGGGATTGCAGCCGACCTTCGCGGCGATCTCCAGCGCGCTGTGGCCGGCCAGCCAGAGCCGCTGCGCCTCCTTTTTAACCTTCTCGCTGTACGCCACCGCCCTCCTCCTTCCGCGCGCCGTATCCTTCGCGCCTCAGCTTTTCCAGCGCCGTGATCAGACAGCGCGCCTGAGCTACCGTGAGCCAGGCGATCACGCCGACGCCCGTCACCTTTTCGCAGAACCGGTCCATCGCCGCTTCCGGCCAGCCCAGAGCGCGCCGCCGCCGGTGGATCTCGCCGTGCTGCGCCGCCGTCAGCCGGTCGGGGCCGAGGCGGAGCGCCAGGCGCCGCAGACCGCGGATCAGCAGCTCCGCCTGGCGCCGCGACATGGCCGACATGCGCTCGCAGCCGAACTGTTCCATGATCATCGCGTACAGCGTCGAATCCGGCTGGCCGATCTCCTTCTTCCAGAGCGCCCAGATCGTCTTTTTCTGATGCGCCGTGATCTGAAGCATGCCGTTTGCCCCGCCCCGCGCCGTCTATCGGCCGGGCTCGGCCAGGCCGTCCACGTGGCGCAGCTGATATTCCGTCGTGATCGTCTGCTCGACGAACCGCCCCGCGCCGTGACAGTCCCCGCATTCGCGCTCTTCCGCGCCGTAACGGATGCGCTCCAGGCCGCCGCACGACTTGCAGACGCGCACCTTCATCGTTTCCTTGTCGAAGGAGAGATTCTCGCCCAGACTGCCGAGCGTGAACTCCTCCTTGAGAGTCTTGACAAGGATGCGCCCCGTGCCGCCGCACTCGCAGCAGTTGAAGCGCTCGCCCTTCAGATCGACGCCGAAGCCCAACCCCCTGCACTTCTTGCAGACATGGATCTTCATCGTTTCCGGATCGAACTGCATGGCTGCGGCCTCCTCAATACACCGGGCGGCCGCGGTACAGCCGCCTGATGCCCTCGCGCCGGCGCCTGACGCCCCGTTTGCGGCGCTCGGCCACCGCCAGCTTCCACGCCTCTTCGCTCAGATCGCACCAATAGCACCAGCACGACAGGCCGTCGCTCTTCACGTCTTTTCCGTCCACGCGGCCGAAGAGGACGAACCCTTCTGCGTCCCACTGCTTCAGCAGCTCCAGATCGTCCATGTTCAGCCTCGCCGCGTCGAGCAGCCCGCCGCGATCCACGGCGCAGGATTCGACATAAAGAAGAAGAGAAACTTCCGGAACGCTCATCGTCATTGTGCCCGGCCTCCTTCCAGATCGGCCAGCTTCTCCTGATTCAGCTCGTACCAGAACGTGTCCTTGCCGACTACCGCCACGCCCACCAGTTCCAGCCGCTCCGGCGTCCACTTGGCCAGCACGTCCTTGTCCGGCTCGCGCTTGACGCGGATCGCCTCGGCGAACTGCAGCTCTTCCAGCTTGCCCAGCACCTGCTTCCAGGTCACACCCTTCACCGTCGCCAGCGCCGTGCTGCGCCGGTAGCCCAGCGAGCCGTAATCCAGCTCCACCGAGCGCTTCTCGCCGAACAGCGCGTCCTTCCGCGTTTCGGAAAAGACCATCAGCCCGTTCTCCAGCGCCGCCAGGCGCGCCTTCAGCGGCGCCGTTTCCTCCGCCGCCTGCGCCTTGATGCTGTCGATGTCCTCGTTCATGCGGGCCTCGATGGCGCTCACGCCGCGCGACAGACCGGCGATCTCTTTCAGCGCCTCGTTGGCCTCCGCCAGCGATTTGACGGGATAGACCGCGTCGGGTTTCCTGCGTGCCATGCGACCGCCTACTTTCTGACAAACGCGCCCAGCCCGGGGGCCAGGATCACGCGATCGTCGCTCAGAGCGCACAGCGCCGCCGCCAGAAACCGCACCGCGAAGCGCTTCAGCCGGCTCTTCCGCCGGTACGGCCCGTAAAGCACCGTCATGCTGTTGCCATTCATTGCCATTTCCTTCATCTTTACGCCTCCTCGATAGTTTCCGAAAAGTGCCCCTGCGCGTCGAACATCAGCCCAAGAGCCTGTTTTACCGAACCCATCGCCGCCGCGCGGCGAAACACCTTGTACAAAAATCGCAGCGCGCCCCGTTTCGGCGCCAGCGACAGCGCCAGCCGGTCTTCCGCGCCCTCGGGATCGCCGCCCAGCCCCTGCCAGTACTCCCGCAGCTCGCTCAGCAGCACCCCGTCGATCTTCTGGAAATAGCCCAGCCGCGAGAGGAAATACGTCTCGCCCGCGTTGCGCAGACTCAGCTCGAACGATTCCAGCCCCAGCAGCGCCACGGCGATCCCCGCCTCGTACAGCTCGCGGAAGCAGACCAGCTTCTTCATCAGCCGACTTCTGTTCTGCTCGTTCACCAGCAGATCCGCCTCATCGCAGATCACCATGGCGATCCGCCGCGCCTTCAGCGTCTCGATCAGCCGCAGCAGCTTGCGCGTGTTCGTTCCCGCGTCCGGCGCATGGACCGCCGCCAGCAGCGAACTGAGCACGTCGCCCACGCTCATGCCGTCCTTGGCCCGCCAGTACAGCACGTCCGTCCGCCGCTGCGCGAAAGCCCGAGCCGAGTGCGTCTTGCCGATGCCCGACGGCCCCGTGATGCAGGTCATCTCCCCGTCCTGATACGTCAGCTCCAGCATCGAGTCGATCACCGACTGACCGTGAGTCTTCCATGTGCCGTCGGCGAGGCGCTTCGCCCCGGGCTTGAAGTGCTCCCGCAGAGACGCCAGCATCTCCGCGCCCGTTTCCGCGCGTCCCTTGTACTTGCCGCCCAGCACCTGACTCGTCGTCGCCGCCGATCTGCCCGTGATCCGCGCTACGTCGGCGTTGCTCAGGGCGCGCTCGCGGACGAACTCCTGCAGCTCTTCCAGAGAAGAACTTTGCGCCAGTTTCAGCTCCATTTGAACCGTCTCACTCCTTTACGCCTCTTTGGCCGCCTGCGCCAGCTCGATCAGCCGGGCCTGCAGCGCGGCGCGGTCGATCGCCACGTCCTCTTTCAGCCGCTTCTGCGCCGCCGCCTGCGCCGCCGCCGTGTACGGCGACAGCTTCACCGGCTTGGCCTCGGCGCGCGAGCTCAGATCCGCGGCGATCTCCATCCACCAGCCGATCAGCTGACGCTGCCGGCGGATCTTGCGCCCCAGCGCCGTGCCGTCCTTGGGATCGATCTTCTCCCACCGCTCGGCGATACAGATCAGCTCCGACGACTCCTTGTCCAGCACGTACGCCGACGCCGGATCGTACGGGTTGTACTTCACCTCCACCCTCTGCCTGCGCCCGCGGGCGCACAGCGCGCTCAGCTCCGGCGCGTACCACGTGCACACCCCCCAGCCCGGCAGCTTCAGCCGCACCGACGAATCGCGCACCAGCCGCGATTCCGAGGGGAAGATCAAAAAGTCCAGCGTCTGGTCCGTCAGCTTCACCAGCGGCGCCTCGGCGATCCCCGCCAAAAACTCCTCGCGCGGCACGATCCCCGCTTCGCTCATGCGGTGCCGGTGCCAGCGGTCCAGCACCCCCAGAAAGACCTCGAAAAAGTCGCGGAAATGCCAGAGCTTCTTCTTTCGCGTCGCGTCGCGCAGCAGCTCCTGGATCAGATCGTTGGTCTTTTCGTCGCCGTCGCGCCGCGCGTAGCCGGGAATGTCCTTCTGCATCAGCGGCCGTTCCACGGCGTGGAAGAACCAGCTTTCGATCGGCTTCGCCTGCGCGTTGCGCGGCCTGGCGAAATGCTGACCCACGTCGTCTTTGCCCCAGCGTCGGAACGCCGTGTAGCCCGAGAGCTGCTGCCGCAGCGTCGCCATGTAGTGCGACCGCTCCGGCTTGCCGTTGTCGTTATAGAGGTTCTTGGGGATCCCCCATCTGCAGGCTTCACGCAGGGCAAAGCCCACCGACCATTTGTCGTACGGCCCCAGCACCGGCCACAGCCCTGAAAAATAGCGAGAGCGGAAGTCGCCCCAGGCAAATATTTCCGGCCGCACGGGATTGCCGTCGTCGTCCAGCACGATGTAGTCGAAGATGTGCTGGTCGCCCACCAGCATCTCGTGCACGTGATAGGCCGAAAAATCCCGCAGCACCGGCGGCGTCACCAGCGCTTCCAGCGCCCGCCGCCCGCCGGTCGCGACGCTCCGCACCGCCGGCGGCACCTGCCGCACCACCCGGTACCAGCTCGCCTCCGAGCCGATCTCCCAGCCCGCCTACGCCGCTTTGTTACTGAGTTCGAGATAGCTGTCGCGGATCCCCAGCCGCGGATTGCGCATCAGCAGCGAGATCCCGTATTCGATCGCGGCCGGCGTGAAACTGCTCGACCGCAGCGCCACGCCCACCGCCCCCGCCCGGCTCGACACCGCCACGCGCAGCGGCGCCCGCGCCCCGGCCGCCTTGCCCTGCCGTTCCTCCCGCGCCCAGCGCGAGAGCGTGGAAAAACCGATTCCCGTCTCCTGAGCGACCCGCTTCATCCACTCCACCTTGCCGACGTGGGGCGGCCGTTCCTTCAGCCGCGCCAGCGCGCCCAGCCGCGTATGCGTGCGTCCGTCGCGCAGCTGCGCGGGCGACAGTTCGAGCCCTCCGGGGAGCGGAGCGTCTTTGTTGTGTTGGGACATGTCCTCGCCTCCGTCAGAGGGCCTCGACCGCCGCGCCCGCGCGGGGCGCGGCGGTACGGCTATTCCGCGTCGCGCTCCGCGCCGAACATCGCGCCGTGGCCGTTTCAATTCACGCGCCCGTAAAGGGCGCGATCCCTAACTTCAGGATTAATGATGTTGGTATCAAGGTTTCAATTTACGCGCCCGTAAAGGGCGCGATGGTATAATCTTTTGACACCGGATGGACCGGCCCTTCGCCGAACAGCAGCCAGTCCGCGCTGACGCCCGTTCGCAGGCGCAGCCGGCTCAGCGTCCCCAACCCCGGCCGCGAGATCCCCGCCTCGATCGCCATCAGCGTCGTCGCCGTCACGCCCGTCAGCTCCGCGAACTCGTCCGGCGACATGTTGTAGTGTTCCTTGCGCAGTTCGCGCAGCCGCGGCCCGATCGTCGTGTACGACGACGTCCTCACCGGTTCGCGCTCCTCGCGCGGCTGATGCAGGTCCCGCCGCGCCTCGTCGAGCAGGTCGTGCGGCCGCATGAACAGATTCAGCTGGTTCTCCGGCGTCGGCCGCGCCGGCCGGGGAGCGAGCCGCCGTTCCAGCGCCGCGCAGCGGCGCTCCACGTCGTCCTGCCGCCGCGCCACGGCCGCCGTGACGCCGGCCAGTTCCGCCGTCAGGCGCGCCAGCTCCGTCACCGCCGCGGTGATCTGCGTCGCCGCCGCGGCCAGTTCCCGCAACGCGGCGGGGGGCATGCCGCTTCGCTCGCGCTCGCGCAGGGCGGCTTCCATGGCGTTGAAGGCCCTAATGTACGCTACCTTGATCGCCTCCGCTTTTTTGCCCGTAAAACCCATGATCAGGAGCATAAAGCCGTCGCGGCTTATGAGATAGCAAGGAAGTTTTCGACCAGTAATATCTTGATATTCACTGGGCACAAAATTGTGCTCAGTGAAATCCTCGTGAGGATCAAGGTTTTTGATAGACCGAATGATGCTTCTGTGCTCTTTTTCAAATTTTTTCGCCAGATCCAGCGACGAGACGACCGCGCGGCCGTCGCGCTCCGTCACGCCCAGATCGGCCGTCAGCGCGGCCAGAGTCTCGCGCTCTGTGTTAGCGCGGGTAATTGTCTGGCGATTATCATTATCTGGAAGGGCGCTCGGCAGTACCTCGCGCGTAAGCCACTGGCCAAAGGCTTTCGCCTCGGGTTTACGCCCGCGCATAATCAAATTCCATAAGCCAAACTCATTGATGATTGTCATTCTCTTTTTGCCGCGAGGGGTGTCGATAATAGCGACTTCCTTTTCGTCATCATCCAGATTTTCCGCGCCATGCTTGGGATTAAGGCCGAGGATCGCGAGTACATCTCTTGCCACCCACCACAAGTCGTCGTTTCGCAATAGCGCGCGCACCGTATGATCTTGAAAGGAGAGTGTTAAAATGTGCGGATTTTTTGGGGAGAGAGAATTTTCGACATCGCTAGTAATGGTTCGATCGTCTTGGGAGCTGGACGATTCGTTTTTTGCGTAGGGTATCTTTGCAGCGTTGAACGCCTCTATGTATGCTTCTTTGAGTCGCGCCGCTTTTTCGCCCGTATATCCCATGGTGAGAAAAGTGAACCCGTCGCGGGTCATCATGTAATAAGGGCGCGGCTTGTCCTGAGCGTCCTTTCTTTCAGCCAGCTTAAAATTGAGTCGGCTGAATTCGGGGCTGCAATCAAGCTCGCGGACATCTCTGATAACGTTTTTGTGTTCTTTCCCGAATGTCCGCGCCACGCTCAGCGACGACACCGCCGCCTCGCCGTCCAGTTCCGTGATGCCGAGATTGTCGATCAAGTCGTTCATTTCATTGCGCTCCTTTCGCGTCGTCGCGTTTGTCTAGATGGACCGGCCCTTCGCCGGTCATTTTCAGGCGCCCCATAGCGCCCTCGCCCAGAAGGAACCAGGTGCCATCGATCCCGCGCCGGGCCAACGCCACGGCGAGACTGAGCGGAACCTTCTTGACGCCGTTTTCATAGAGGCAATAGGCGCGGGGCGTCATGCCCAGCAGCGCGGCCATCTGCGCGGCCGTCAGTCCCGCCTCGGCGCGGACGGCCAGCAGGCGGCGCTGAAACTCGTCGCGGGGGCAGTCCGGGGCGGCTTTTTCCGTGCAGATCGTTACGCCCGTTTCCCGTTCGAGCATCTCGATGATCGTCAGGGTCTTCGTCCCCGGGGAAGGACGCCTGCTTCTGCCGTCGTAACGCGACAGCGCTACCTTGACCACCCGATAGTTCAGTCCCTGCGCCTGCGCCCAGGAACACAGCGAATGCCCCTTCAACAGCAGCGCGGCGCGGATTTTCCGGCTTGCTGTAACTCCCGACATGGTGTATCATCTCCTTATAAGTGCTTGCTGAAAGTAACCGGCCAGTTACAACTCATATTATAGGTACTTATAGAACTCATATCAAGGGGTGTTGGTTAATCATGGAATCCTATTTATATACAGAGATCGGTAATAGAATGAAAGAATTAAGAGCTAAATACTCAATGTCACAGCGCAAATTTGCTGATTTTGTTAATATTAACAGAGCATATCTAGCAGCACTTGAGACAGGACGAAAGAGACCGTCTTCAAACATTCTAATGCAGTTAAAAGTATCCACTCATGTCAGTTCAGACTGGCTCCTTGACGGCGTCGGCCCCATGTTCCTCGACAGCCACGGTCTGGAGGGGGACGCGCTGAAATCCCTGGGCTCTCGCCTGCGTCAGCTGCGCGAGGGGCGCGGGCTGAGCATGGCCGAGGCGGCGGCGCAGCTGGGCGCGGGCGAGGAGGAATACGCCCGCTACGAGGCGGGCGAAGCCGAGCCGCCGCGGCGCGAGCTGGAGCTGTACGCCTCGGGGCTGGACGCGAGCATGACGTGGCTGCTGGACGGCGCCGGCGAACCGGGCGAGCCCGGCGACCCGACGCTCGAGACGGCGCGGCAGGCGATCGAGCGCAGCGCCGCGGCGCGGCGCGTGGCGGCGCTGATGGGCTCGCTGCCCGACGCCCGGCAGGAGGAGATCCTGCAGCTCGTGCGCGACCGGGCCCTGCTGGAAAAGCTGCGGCGCCAGAACGAGGAAGAGGAGGATCCCTTCCTCGGGATCCTCTGAAATAAAAGGAGGTTATCGTGATGAAACGTTTATCGCTGTGCCTGTTGCTGCTGTGCGCTTTTTCGGCGTCCGCCCCGGCGGCGCCGATGTCGCTGGACGAGGGGCAGTTCTATGTGATGGATCACGTGGCCATGGGCGACCCCTGGGAGCCGCAGTTCTGGGTCGAGAAGCTGGGGCCGTTCGAGGTCATCCCGTATGAAGGCAGCCACAACGCCGCGCTCGTCAAGTGCTTTTATTTCCCCGGCGTGGACATGACGTTTATCGTCAACACCTACAAAAACACCATCATCACCTGGCGCGAGGGGCGCGAGGGCAAATAAAGAGCACGGGCGAAGAGCCTCCAAGGGACCGCGATCACGCGGTCCCTTTTTTGTCGCCGGGGGCGAGCCAGCCCTGGCGCGCGGCGAAGGCCCAGAGCTCGCAGAGCTTGTTCCGGTCGGAGGTGAGGAACAGGATCGCTTCGTGGTGCGGCGGGTTGATCCGGGCGGCGAGGCGCAGGAGGCGCTTCACGATCGCGGCCCGCAGTTCCCGCTGCCGGCGGCGGAGCCGGTCGCACAGAGGGCGGCTTTTGCCGCGGGACAGTTTTGTTCTCATCCTTTTCTCTCCTTTTCTTCGCTCGGGATTGTCACGAAGCGAGCATTTTTGCCCGCGGCGTCAGCTGAGCGCAATTTTGTGCCCAGTGAATATCAAACTATCGTCTTCGCGCGGCGTCAGTCCTCGACGCGCAGGTTCTTCACGCCGGCGCGCTTCAGCTCCCCGAAGAGGACGCCGGCGAGGTCGCGGTCGACGCGCAGGCGGCGGATCTCGGCGTCGGCGTGGCTCAAAAACAGGTCCAGCGCCTGGCGCAGGAAGGGGCGCGCCTTGCGCGCCGGGCTCACGACCTTTCGCACCGGGCGCCTGGCGCCGGGCCAGTACAGGGCCTTGCGGTCCTTCGGGCGGATGATCATGGCCGGGCGTCCGTCGTGGACGGCGCGGGCGTAGATCTTGCCCGTGCCCACCAGCCAGCCGCCGGCGAACGGCGAGGTGTGGAGCGACTGGCGCAGCTCGCCCGTGCGCACGGGCACGGTCTGCGTCTTGACGATCGCTTCCAGGCGCAGGGCGGCCCGGTGGGCGATGCGGCGCATGGCGGCGGCGTCGACGCTCACGACAGCTGCGCCTCCAGGCTCTTGAGGATCTTCTGCGAGACGGACGGGGTCCCGGCTTCGTCTTCGGCGGTCAGCGCGCCGACGTCGATGGGCGTGAGCTTGAAATCGGCGCCGATGTCCGCGGCGCGCAGCAGGCGCTGCACCTGCCCTTCGAGGAAGCGCATGCGCGGCTTGATCACCGTTTCCATGAACAGTTCCAGCTGGCCGGTCACTTCGCCGCCGCCGCCCAGCTGCCCGGGCGTCATCATGCCCACCAGGCGCGGCGGCACGCCGTGGGCGGCGATGATCTCGCTGTCGGTCGACTCGGACAGTTCCTTGAAGTGCAGGTCTTTGAGGTCGGCGGTCAGCTTTTCGAAGCGAATTTTGGCGTTGTCGAAGGGGATCGACATCAGCAGCGTGCGGTGGGCGTTGTTCGCGCCCTTCATCTCCGTCAGGGCGCGGCGCAGCGCCTCTTCCGTGGCCTTGTCGAACTCGGCCCCTTCCAGCACCACGGCCAGGTCGGGCACGGCGCTGTTGTGGAAGAAGCTGGCCAGGAAGGTCTTTTTTTCCTGGTCGAGGCGCAGCGTGTCGAGCACGGCGATCCAGCGCGGCAGGCCGTAAAAGCTCGACAGCGGCGTGAAGGTGCGGGCGTGCAGCATCTCGTTGCGGTCGCCGCGCGGCCTGCCCAGCGGCGAGAACGGGACCGGCGTCTCGGCGACGATCTGCGCGTAGCCGCCGGGACGGTTGCCGGCCTCGTCGGGAGCGATCCACATGGTCTGGGCGTGGACGTTGTACAGTTCGGCGACGCGGCCGCGGGCGTCGCGGGCGACCTCCAGATAGGCGTTGCCGCTCCATTCCAGATCGACGGCGAAGCGCTTGAGCAGGTCGAGGAACGGCTCGCCCTGCGAGATTTCTTCCAAAAAGGCGCGCGCTTTTCCGTCGGTCTCGTAGCCCACGCCCACGGCGGCGTCGCTGATCAGGTCGATGCAGCGCCAGTGGTAGGCGTTGCTCAGGCTCAGTTCGAGGACGCGGTTGAAGTCGGCGGGCGGATCGGCGTATTCGAAGCGGCCTTCCAGCGCCGGCGGCTGCGAGCGCTTGGCCTTGAGGACCGGCTCGAGCCGCGGCGAGGGGATATTTTCGATGATCGTGTTCATGTAAACTGTCAGCCTCCCTTTTTCGACTTACTATAATGAAAAAACGCCCCCGATTCCATCCATTAGTGGAAGATTTAGGGGCGTTTTTTCATTTTTCCAGATCTGGATTGAATACAATCGAAAAGTTTGCTAAAGTCGGGGCGTAAAAAAGGGAGGCGATTGGATCGATGGCGACTCTGCTGAAAAACATGAAGATCTCTCACATTTCGCTGGTGGGGGCGGCGGCCAACAAACGGACCTTTGTCTACAAGTCGGCGGGGACCCTGGACGGCGAGGAAGTGAAAGCTTCTTTAAGTCATCTTTGCAAGTCACTTGATCACCACATGGTTTATGGTGTAGTATATTCACCGGACGAAATAGATACTCAAGGTGAATATTCGACCGCCGCGGAGATCGAGAAGGCGGCGCACGGCTTTCTCGCCGACCTCAGCCAGAGGAACGTGGACGTCGAACACAGCTTCAGGCCCGAAGGGGCCTACGTGGCCGAGAGCTGGCTGCTCAAGGGCGCCGACGGGCGGTTCCCCGGTGCGCCGGAAGGCAGCTGGGCCGTGGGCGTCAAGATCGACGACGAGGCGCTGTGGAAGTCCGTCAAGGACGGCGCCGTGTCGGGGCTGAGCATGGCCGGCGTGGCCGAAAAAGTGCGCGAGGACGACGGGCGCACGTTCGCCAAGGGGCTTTTCGCGGCGCTGGCCGACCTGGTCAAGGGGGCGGCCGCGGAAAAGACGGAAAAGACGGAAAAGAACGAATCGGGGGCAAAGAAAGACCCCGAAGGAGAGGACGAAGACCGCATGACCGAAGAACTGAGCAAGGCCGTGAGCGCCGCCGTGACGGAGGCGCTGAAGCCGCTGAACGACAAAGTCGAAAAGATGGAACGCCGTCTCGAATCCGTCGAGAAGAGCCGCGGCTCCTCGCAGAGGGCCCTCGACACGGCGCTCGACGACGAACTGGAAGGAGTGCTGTAAATGGCGGAAATCAAAGGGCTGAGGGGGCTGCTGAAATCGGGCGAGATCACGGCCGAAAGCCAGCGCGTCGGCGGCGTGCTGCGCCCGCAGCAGGCCAGCCGCATCATCGACCTGATGGTGGAAAGCGACGACTTTCTCGGCAAGGTCACGGTGGAGCGTTCCTCGCGCCTGCAGAAGGACGTGTACGAGATCGCCCAGGAGGTGCTGGTGCGCGTGCCCGAAGGCGAAGAGCCAACGGATTTCGCGCAGATCACCAACGAGGGCTGCACGCTGAACATGCTGCCGGCGCAGCTGTTCGGGCGCGTGCTGTTCTCCTCGCTGCGCGACAACCAGAACAATCCCCAGTTCGAGTCGCAGCTGCTGAAGAAGTGGAGCGCCCGCTTCGCCGAAAACGTCGTGCGTCTCGGCTTCGTCGGCACGTCCGACACTTACGCGAACAAGAAGTTTGTCGAGCTGAACAAGGGCTGGGTGCAGCTGCTCAAGGACGCCGGGGGCAAGACGCACACGGTCGATTCGGCCGCGTACGTGCAGAGCGGCGCCACCGACTGGCCCGAGTATCTCGGCGCCGTGATCGAGGCCCTGCCCGACCGGTACAAGAGCGCCAAGTGCAAGATCGTCATGAACATCAGCGACCACGAGGCCCTGATCCGCCAGATCGGCAGGCGCGACGGCATGGGCGCGGTGCTGCTCGAGGGCAAGCTCAAGGAGATGCTCGGCTACGACATCGAGCGCGTGGGCGCCATGCCGCGCGGCACCGTGATCTTCACGCCGCTGGAAAACCTGATCTACGGCGCCTGCACGCAGATCGAGCGCTATCGCGAGCTGAACGGCAAGGGGCGCTGCATCGACTACACCTTCGACATGCCGTTCGATTATCAGGTGGCGATCCCCGACGCGGCCGTGATCGGATACGCCGGATAGCCGACAGCCATGGACAAGCTGATCCTGCGCGTCCTCGACTGCCTGTTCGGCAACTATCCCGCCTACGTGGAGCTGGAAAAGTGCCGTCAGGAAGCCGCCGTCGGCGCCGAAGACTTTCGCCGCACGATCGCCTACCTGAAGGAAAAGTGCTTCGTCGACGTGGACGGCTCGCGCGTCGGGGCGGAGCACGGCGGCGTCTACGGACAGGTGCGCATCACCGCCGCGGGGATCGACTACCTCAACGCCCGCAGCCGCACCGTCCGCGCCAGGATCCTGTGATGATCGGGCCGGACGATGTACGACTTCTCGGCGGGCTGCCCGAAGAGATTGCCGACGAACGGCTGCGGCCCCATATCGAAAGCGCGGAACGCCTGGTATGGCAGGTTTCGGGCTATACTGCGGCGGATCTGGCGACGCTTGACGAGGCCGTTACGGCGCGTCTGCGCGAGGCGGCCGGCTGCTTCGCGATCAGCTACGCGCTGCCGGTGCTCAACACGTTCTTTCTGGCGAACGCCGAGCGCGTGCCGCGCGACGTGGCGGAAGTGTCGGACTACCAGTTCCACGACGCCGCGGACATCGTCAAACTGGCGCGCCTGTGGGAACAGCGCGGTTACGAGGCGCTGCGCGGGCTACGGCCGGGCGGAGTCGTTGCGGCGACGGTGATCTGAAAGGCCTTCAAAGGGCTTCAAAATGGTTTGAAAAAGGAGTTGTTTGCAGTGACGGACTGGGACCGGGCGCTCAGCTTCGTGCTGTGCCTCGAAGGCGGCTACGTCGACGATGCCGACGACGCCGGCGGCGCGACCAACATGGGCATAACGCAGGCGACGCTGGACCGCGCCGCGGCGCGCGGCGTCGCGGCGGCGGCCGACGTGCGGGATCTGACGCGGGACGAAGCCGCGGCGATCTACAGGGCTTTTTACTGGGACCGCTACGGCTGCGGCCGCATCGTCTGGCCCGCCAGCCTGGCCGTCTTCGACACGGCGGTGCAGCACGGCCGCGCGGCGCTGCTGATCCAGCGGGCGCTGTGCGACGTGGGCGAACGCGTGATCATCGACGGGCTGTGGGGGCCGCGCACGGCGGCCGCCGCCGAACGCGCCGCGCGTCGCGACGCCGAATACCTGGCCGAACGCATCATCTTTCAGCGCGCCGCGTATTACGGCCGCATCGTCAGGAACCGCCCGTCGCAGGAGAAGTTCCGCCGCGGCTGGTTCAACCGCCTGCGACGCCTCGCCCGCGAGGCGGGCGTGAGGCCGCCGGCGTGACGCGGAAGCGAAGAAGGGAGAAGCCCGTGGAGGGACTGGAACAGAAAATCGAACGGATCTGCCGGGGCTTCGACGGCCTGATCGGCGCGATCAACGCGCGCAATGCCGGCAACGTCAATCAGGCGCTGCAGATCACGCGGCTGGAAACGAAGATGGACGGCGTGGAAAAGAGCCTGGCCTCGCTCGGCCAGTCGCAGCGCAACACCAACAAGGTGCTGATCGGCATGGCCGTGTCGCTGATCCTCGCCGTGCTCGGCGCGATGCTGCGGGGGGCGGTGCTGCGGTGATAGAGCAAAACATCAAAAATCATCTGGAATCTCTGATCGCCGCCGCGCTCCCGGGCATCCCGCTGAACGAGCGGGGCAAAAGCCGCTCGCTGGTGATCGCCTTCGAGCGGCGATCGCTCTCGCCGCTGTTCCAGGAACAGGAGGACCTGCGGATCTACGGCTGGGTGACGGCCGTGGTCAGCTGCACGTTCTTCAGCGGCGACAACGACTGGGCCGACAAGACGGAGCTGCTGAAGGCGGTGTGCCGTGAGCCGGTGCTGTTTACGGCCGACGGCCTGCCGGTGAAGATCGCCCTCTCCGAGGCCGATCTGGAAGACCGCCGCGCCCTCACCGCCGACGTGCTGCTGTTCGAGGTGACCTATCCGCTGTACGACGTGGTCGAACCCGGATCCCGGCCCCAGGGCGCTTTCGCCGGCTGGGACCCGGACATCGGCGCCGCTCACGAGGGCGACTATGAACGCCTCTGAGGTGGAGCGCCGGCTGGGCGAGCTGATCCAGTTCGGCGTGGTCAGCGAGGTCAGGCCCGAGCTCGGCAAATGCCGCCTCAGCCTGGGCAGTCGCACGACGCCGCTGGTGCGCTGGCTGGAAACGCGCGCGAATTCGGGAGTGAAGACGTTTTCCCATCCGCGGATCGGCGAGCAGGCGCTGTTTCTCGCCCCCGCCGGCGACTCGTCGCAGGGCGTGGCGCTGCTGGGCGTCTTTTCGGGCCTCGTGCCGCTGCCGGACGGCGCGGCGCAGGACGTGGAGATCGTGCAGTTCGGCGACGGCGCGCGCCTGTGCGTGGACCAGGCCGGGCACGTGATCAGCCTAACCGACCATTACGGCAGCTTTATCAAATTCGAAAACGGCGACATCATCATCAAGGCCGCCGGGAACATCTATCTCAACTAAAGGAGTTGATCTCCATGCCGGCTGCGACGCGGATCGGCGACGGCACCGTAGGCGTCTGCAACGTCGGCGCGCCCTGCTGCCCGCACGGGCGCGCCGGGAACAACGGCTCCGGCTCGCCCGACGTGGTCATCAACGGCATGAGGGCGCACCGGCTGGACGATACCGGCCCCTGCAACTGCCCCCACGGCGGCACGTTCGCCAGTACGACCGCCTCGCCGACGGTGTTCGTCAACGGCAAGCCGCTGACGCGCCTCGGCGACACGACGGTGTGCCAGGACTGCGGGCAGCCGGGGCATCACGTTTCGGGATCCCCGAACGTTTTCGTGGACGACAAAAGAAGGTGACTCGCATGAATTTGCTGGAACTGGTCCCCGGCGTGAGCGCCATCCTCGACAAGGTGATCACCACGCCGGGCGAGCTGGAAAAGATCAAGATGGAAATGCGGAAGATCGACATGAGCGAGGTGACGGCGCGCCTGAACGTGCAGAAAGCCTGGCTCGGCAACAAGTCGCCCTACGTGGCGGGGGCGATCCCCACGGTGATCTGGATGTGCTGCGCCGTGATCGCCTTCAACCACATCGCCGCGCCGTTGCTGAGCTGGCTGTTCTCGACGGTGGGCTGGCTGGTAGCCCCTGTGCGGCGCCTCGATGCCGCCCGTGCCCGCGATCCCGACGCTGGAACTGCCCGACTACTACGTGCAGGCCATGCAGACGATCGTGCTGGGGTTGTTCGCCAAGAAGGCCTACGACGGCACGGCCATCGACACCAAGTGGGTCAAAAGCCCCGTCAAGCAGGAGGCGCAGCCAAGCGCGAAACAGCCCCTGACGGCCGAAGAGGTGGACCGGCGCTTCGAGGCGCTGTGTCGGAAATATGGCGTTGGCGACCGGCGTCGGGATCGCTGACGGGCGGTTCCGCCTGCTGGGCGCCGAAGATCACGTCAGGGCGTCGATCGCCGACATCCTCGCCACGCCGAAGGGCACGCGGGTGATGCGGCCGGAGTACGGCAGCGACCTGCCGCGGCTGGTGGACGCCCCGATGAACGAGGAGTGGAAGCTGCGCGTCTATATGGCCACGGCCGACGCGCTGCGCCGCTGGGAACCGCGCGTCGAAGTGATTCGGACGGTCATCGACGCCGTCGGCGTCGGCCGCATTACGCTGACCGTAAAATACAGGCTCGCCGGCGGCGAGGAGAAGGAGGCGACGGTAGCCCTGTGATCGATTTATCTCAGCTCCCGGCGCCTCGAATCGTCGAGACGCTGGACTACGAAACGATCCGGCAACGGATGCTGGAAAAGCTCGAGCAGCTGCTGCCGGGATGGACGGCGGCCGATCTGGAAGCGGATCCGGCCGTGAAGATCCTCGAAGTGGCGGCGTGGCGCGAGCTGCTGCTGCGCCAGCGCGTCAACGAAGCGGCGAAGGCCGTGATGCTGGCCTTCGCCGCGGGGAGCGACCTCGATCAGCTGGCGGCCTTTCCGGGCGTGAAGCGCCTGCCCGGCGCGGCAGCGACGTTCCCCTGTTCCGTCGGCCTGACGGCGGCGCTGTCCAGCCCCGTGACGGTCCCCGCGGGCTGGGCCGTGCGCGACGCCTCCGGCGGGTGCGAAGCCCGCCTGATGAAAAGCCTGTCGATCCGCGCGGGAGAAACGGAAGGCAGCGGCGTGATGGAGGTCGTCCGCCCTATTGGCGCCGCCGCCAATGGGCTGAACGCCGGGCAATGGCTGGCGGTGCAGCCGCTGCCGTTCGTGGGCCGGGTCGAACAGACGGAGGCCGCTTCCGGCGGCAGCGACGAAGAGAGCGACGACGCGCTGAGGGCCCGCGCGCAGCTGGCGCCGGAAAGCTGGAGCACCGCCGGCCCGGCCGAGAGTTACCGCTGGTGGGCGCTGTCGGCCGACGGGCGAATCGCCGACGCGGCCGTTTCAAGCCCGTCGCCGGGGGACGTGAAGATCGTGGTGCTCAGTGCCGAAGCCGGCGGCACAGCCGACGAGGCCATGCTGGAGCGCGTCAGGCAGGCCGTGAACGACGAAAAGCGCCGCCCGCTGACCGACCATGTGAGCGTGGTCGGCGCTTCGATTGTCGGGTACGACGTTAACGCTCACCTAGAGATCCCCGCGGGCGTTTCCGCCGCGCCGGTGATCGCCGAGGCGACGCGGCGGCTCGAAGCCTGCGCGGCGGAAACGCGGCGCATCGGCGGCGTGGCCGCCCGATCGGCCCTGATCGCCGCGGCCCACGCGCCGGGAGTGCGACGCGTGACGCTGGTTTCGCCGCCGTCCGACGTGACCGCTTCGGACCTCGAAGCGCCGCTCGCGCGCGGCGTGAGCGTCACCTACGAGGCGGTCGAATGACGGCGCATCTGCTGCCGCCTTCGGCCTCGGCGGCGGAACGGGCGCTGTCGCTCGCGGCGGGCTTCGCCGACCTGCGGCCGGAGCGGATCAAGGCGCTCTGGGATCCGCGCCTCTGTCCGGCCGAGCTGCTGCCGTGGCTGGCCTGGAGCTGGCACGTGGACGACTGGGACGAGTCGTGGAGCGAAGATACGAAGCGCGCCGTCGTGGCGGCGGCCTGGGAAGTGCACCGCCACAAGGGCACGCCCTGGGCGGTGCACCGCGCGCTGGAGGCGCTGGAATATCGCGCGGAGATCGACGAGGACACGGGGACCCCGTACGTCTTCGACCTCTCCGTCGAGCTGACGGGCGCCGTCGATATCGACGCGTTCACCGCGAAGGCCGTGCGCGCCGTCGAACTGACCAAACCGGCGTCGCGCCATCTGGGGCGCGTCGCTCATTTCGTACAGACGGCGGGGCAGATCGCCGCCGCCGCGGCCGTTTACGGCGGCGCGACCGTCGAGGTGTGGCCGCGGCAGGCGGAATGGGCGGAAACGAGCGGCCCGATCTTCGCCGCCCTGACGGCGGGCGGCCGCGTCGAAGCGGACGTGCGTCCACGCGTTTGAGATCACGAAGAAAGGTGAACGAACATGGCGCAAATATACGCTACGGTCCTGACCGACGTCGGCGCGGCGAAGCTGGCCCGCGCGCAGATGAACGGCCAGAGCCTGAAATGGAGCGAAATGGCCCTCGGCGACGGCGGCGGCGCGGCGGTCGCCGTCGTGAGCGGGCGCGCGGCGCTGGTGAACGAGGTTTACCGCGCCCCGATCAACTATCTGCACGCCGACCCCGACGACGACACGCAGGTCGTCGCCGAGATGGTCGTCGATCCCGAGATCGGCGGCTGGACGGTGCGCGAGGTGGGCATTTTCGACGACGACGGCGATCTGGTCGTGTACGGCAGCTATCCCGACATCGTCAAGTCGGTCGCCGCGAGCGGCAGCGCCGTCACCCTCACCACCGTCTGCCGCGCGCAGGTCGGCAGCGCCGCCAGCGTGACGCTGAAGATCGACCCCGGCTATGTCTATGTGATGAAAAAAGAGTTCGACCGCGCGCTGCTGCCGCTGTTCAAGGGGGTCGAGGCCGGCGGGCGGGCGCTGCACGCGACGCCCGAGCATCCCAACCTGAGGCTCGCCGCCGAGTCGCCGGTGTACTTCGAGGCCGACGAGAGCGCGGGGGAAATCACCGCGAAGGTGAGAGCGAGCGTCGCCGCCGCCGCGGGCATGATGCCGATCGCCGACGCGACGGGACTGCTGGCGCCGGGATGGGGCGCGCTGCCGCCGGGCTGGGTGGGGTTTTTCGCGGCGGAGGCGGAAGCGGCGCCGGACGGTTTTCTGATCTGCAACGGAGCCCAAAACCTGAGCCGCGTCACGTACGCGCGCCTTTTCGGCGCCGTCGGCACGCGCTACGGCGCGGGCGACGGGGCGACGACGTTCGGGATCCCGGATCTGCGCGGACGCGTTGCACAGGGAGATCTGGCTGTGGGATCGTACAGGAATGCCGGGTTGCCTAACATTACAGGAATATTAGGATACGCGAGGACATTCCCGATAGCAAGTGACGAGAATCCGAATGAATTTTCTTCGGGAGCTCTAGAATGGAATTTAATTCATAAAGAAGATTATAGGCCTGTACAGCTTCATTCTGAAGGCGAATGCGGTGATGGGATAAAATTTAATGCTTGTAAATGCAATCCGATTTACGGCGGTTCCTCAACTGTCCAGCCGCCGGCCGTCACGCTTTTACCATGTATCAAATATTAGGAGGTCTCCATGATCGTTTACGATTACAAGCCCGAAACGGGCGAATACGTCGCGTCCATCGAGGCGCCGGAGTCGCCGCTCGAACCTGGGGTGTGTCTGCTCCCCGCGCACAGCACGACGGACGAACCGCCCGCGGCTGGCCCCGGATACGTCGCCGTTTACCGCGACGGCGCCTGGTCGCTCGTCGAGGATCATCGCGGCGAGGTCCGCTACGACACGGCCACGCGCGAACGGCACGAGATCAAGGAGCTGGGCCCCGTCCCGGCCGAATGGACGGCCGTCCCGCCGGAGGACGGCGAAGCGGTGTGGGACGGGACGAAGTGGTCTGTGCCCTTTGATGTGCTGAAAGAACGCAAGAAACGCGAAATCACCGCCGCCCGCAACGCCGCGATCGCCGCGGGCACGACGTGGAGGACCCATGCGGTCGACGCCGACGAGGACGCGCAGCGCGCCGTGTCGGCGCAGATCGTCAAAAGCATGGCCTACCAGCAGATGGGCAGGCCCGTGCCGGACACGCCGTGGCGGCTGCGGGACGGCAGCTATGTCACGCTCTCCGACGCGGACGTCTGGGACCTGTCGCAAACCATTGAAGCGCACGTGTCGGGCTGTTACGCGCGGGAAGCGGCCCTGGCCGCGCAGATCGAAGCGGCGGAAACGCCCGAAGACCTGAACGCCATATGCTGGGAATAAAAAACACACACAAGGAGAGCGATAATATGCCAGATCAGTTCTATCACGGCGTCGAGGTCGTCGAGATCGACGACGGCTCGCGCCCTATCGAAACGGTCAAGTCCAGCGTCATCGGCCTGATCGGCACGGCGCCGGAGCCGGCCGACGAAGCGGCGTTCCCGCTCGACACGCCGGTGCTCGTCGCCGGCAAACGCAGCGAGGCGGCCAAGCTGGGGACGAAAGGCACGCTGCCGCAGGCGGTGGACGGCATTTTCGACCAGACGGGCGCGATGATCGTGGTCGTCCGCGTCGCCGAAGGTGCGGGCGAGGACGAGGAGGCGCAGGCGGCCGCGACGCTGTCGAACGTCATCGGCGGCGTCGATTCCGGCACGGGCAAACAGACAGGGCTGCAGGCGTTTCTCGGTTCCAAGAGCGTGCTGGGCGTGCAGCCGAGGATCATCGTCGCGCCGGGGTTCTCGCAGGAGCAGGCGGCGGCGACGGAGATGATCGCCGTCTGCGAGCGGCTCAAGGCGGTCTGCTTCCTCGACGGCCCCAACACGACCGACGCGGCGGCGATCGACTACGTCAAAAACTTCAGCTCGCCGCGCGCCATGGTGGTCGATCCCTGGGTGACGGTGTGGGACACGGCGGAAAGCGCGAACGTCGCGGCTCCGGCCAGCGCCCGCGCCGCGGGCATCCTCGCCCGCATGGACAACGAGAAGGGCTGGTGGTGGAGTCCCTCGAACCAGCCCATGAACGGCATCGTCGGCACGGTCCGCCCCGTGGACTTCGCCATGGGCGACGCCAACTGCCGCGCCAACCATCTGAACGAGAACAAGGTGGCGACGGTGATCCGCGAGGACGGCTGGCGGCTGTGGGGCAACCGGTCCTGCTCGAGCGACCCGAAGTGGAAGTATCTCTGCGTGCGGCGCACCGCCGACATGATCAACGAGTCGCTGCTGCAGGCACACCTGTGGGCGGTGGACCGCGGCATCACCAAGACCTACGTCGAGGACGTGCGGGCCGGGGTGGAGTCGTACCTGCGCCATCTCAAGGCGATCGGCGCGATCCTGGGCGGCTCCTGCTGGTGCGATCCGGAGCTGAACACGCCGGATCAGATTGCCAACGGCACGGTGTACTGGGATTTCGACTTTACGCCGATCTATCCCTGCGAACATCCGACCTTCCGCAGCCATCTGGTGAACGACTATGTGGAAGAGATCTTTTAAGGAGGCGTTTTGATGGCATCTCGGGATTTGAGTTTTCTGAAAGGGCCGCGGGTCCTGCAGGGGTTCAACGCCTTTGTGGACGGGCGCGGCTACGCCGGCAAGGTGAGCGAGTTCGAGCGGCCCAAGCTGGCCGTCAAGACCGAGGAGTTCCGCGCCGGCGGCATGGATATGCCGGTGCAGCTGGACATGGGCATGGAGGCCATGGAAGCGGCCATGACGCTGACCGACTACGACGCCGAGGTGACGAAGTACTTCGGCCGGGGGCACAACAATCCCGTCCCCGTCGTGGTGCGCGGTTCGCTGTCGCTGGGCAACGGCGCGGCGGTCGCCGTGAAGATCACGATGGAGGGCATGTGGAAGGAGATCGACGCCGGCACGTGGAAGGCGGGCGAGGCGCTCAGCATGAAGACGACGGTCGCTCTCAGCTACTACAAGGAAGAAGTGAACGGCAAGGTGATCACGGAGATCGACGCGGCGAACATGGTGCGCATCGTCGACGGCGTGGACATGCTGGCGGCGACGCGCGCCAACATCGGGCTGTAAGGGGGCTGCGCAATGGCGGAAAAGGTCACGGTATCTCTGGAGTATCCGATCACAGTCGGCGGCGTCGAGGTGAAGTCGCTGGCGCTGCGCCGGCCGAAGGTGCGCGACGTCGTCGCCGTCAACAAGAGTTATGACAGCGACGCCGAACGCGAGCTGAAGCTGATCGCCAATCTCGCCGAACTGGCGCCCGACGAGCTGGAGGAGATGGACGTAAAGGACTACGTCAAGCTGCAGGCGCAGCTGAAGATTTTTTTCGGCCGGGAATGAACTGGCTGGGCATGAGCGCGGCGGTCGCTCATGCGCTGCATCTCGACCCGCGCGACATGGACCTGGACGAGCTGGCGCTCTGGTACGAAGCCGGCGGGACGCTGACGAAAGGACGGCCTTGAAATGGCGAATCTCACTCTGGGGCTGATCATCGGCGCCTCGCTGGCTTCGTCGGTGGGATCGGCGCTCAAGTCGGCGGAGAGCCGGATCACGGCGCTGCAGGAGCGCAGCGCCAACATCAAGCTGGGGCTGAAGCTGGGCGAAGGCTATCGGGATATCTCCGCGGAGATGAACAAGGTGGGCGCGGAGATCGCCCGCACGGCGGCCCCCGGCGCGGCGCTGAAGCAGAAGTTCGAGGAGCTGAAGCTGAGCGCGGCCGGCGCCGCCAATGCCGCGAGGAATTACGGGCTGGACCTGAACGGCCTGTCGCAGAACATGCGCACGCTGCAGGCGGCTTCGGACCAGTCGGACGCCGCTCTGGCGCGCGTGAACGCGCGCATGGCGCGGCGCGAGGAGCGCGCGCAGCTGCGCGGTTCGATGATGGGCATGGTGGGCTCGGTGATGGCGGTGGCCGCGCCGATCAGGACGGCGATGAACTTCGAGCAGTCGATGGCGAAGGTGAAGGCGGTCACGCGCACGGACGGCGCGGAGTTTGACGCGCTCACGGCCAAGGCCAAGGAGCTGGGGCTGCAGACGCAGTTCTCGGCCGGCCAGGCGGCCGAGGGCATGGCCTTTCTCGGCATGGCGGGCTTCGACAGCCGCGAGATCATCGACTCGATGCCGGGGATGCTGGATCTGGCGGCGGCGGGGGCGATGGATCTGGGCGCGTCGGCGGATATCGCCTCGAATATCCTTTCGGGGTTCGGCATGAAGGCCGGACAGATGGACCGCGTGGCCGACGTGCTGGTGCGCGGCTTCACCACCAGCAACACGAATCTGGCGCAGCTGGGCGACGCGATGAAGTACGTGGCGCCGGTGGCCGCCAAGGTGAACACCGATCTGGAAGAGACGGCCGCGATGGTGGGGCTGCTGGGCAACGTCGGCATCCAGGGCAGCATGGCGGGCACGGCGCTGCGCGCCGCGATGACGCGGCTGGCCAGACCGACCCGAATGACGGACGAGGCGCTCGAGGCGATGGGGCTGACGCTCGACGACCTGATCACGGCCGAGGGCAAGATGCTGCCGATGCCGAAGCTGCTCAAAAAAATCGCCGACGCCTCCGGGGACATGACGGAACAGGAGCGCATGGCGGCGTTCGCGATGCTGTTCGGGCAGGAAGCCGTGGCAGGCATGAGCGAGCTGGTCGACCGCGCGGCCGACGGGCGGCTCGAAGAGTACGCCGAACAGCTGCGTCACGCCGGCGGCGAGGCAAAAAGGACGGCGAAGACGATGAACGACACGCTCAAGGGGGCGTTCATCAGCCTGGGATCGGCGGTCGAAAACTTCTTCATCAGTTCGGCGACGCCGCTGCTGGATCCGCTGCGCGGGGCGGTGCTGACGATGACCGAGCTGGTGAGGTCGGCGGGGCGGCTGGCCGAAAAGTACCCGCTGGCCGCCAAGGCGATCGGCGGCGTGGCGACGGCCTGCGTGGGGCTGAAGCTGGGCGGGCTGGCCGGGAAATACGGCTTTTCGCTGCTGCAGGACGGCGCCAGCTATCTCTGGGGCGGGCTGCAGCGTCTGCGCCCGTCGGTGATCCGGACGTCGCTGGAGATGCTGAAGCTCCGCGGCAGCGGCTCGCTGCTGGGCGGCGCGATGGCTTCCGTGCGCGGCTCGGTCGCCTCGCTGGGGCGCGGTCTGGCCGCCGACTGGGCGGCTCTCAAGTCAGGGCTGGCCTGGGCCGCCGCCGGCATGAAAAGCGCCGCGCTGGCGGCGTGGAGCTTTTCGAAAGGGGCGCTGCTCTCGCTGGGAAGCTCGCTGAAAAGCGCGGGCGCCGCGACGCTGTCGTTCGCGAAAACCGCGATTCCGTCGGCTGTCGCCGGAATCAAATCGCTGGGGGCGGCGCTGGCGGCCCATCCCGTGGGGCTGGCGATCGCCGGTATCGCGATGGCGGGGGCGGCCGTCGTCTACTACTGGGACGACGTGAAGGCGTTCTTCCTGAAGATCTGGGAGCCGGTGCGCCCGTACTGGGAAGCCTTCACGGGCTGGCTGGGCGGGGTGTGGGAGCGCGTCGGCGCGGCCTGGGAAGGCGCGGTGAAGATGTTCGGCGACCTGTTCGAAGCGTTCAAGGCGCCGTTCATCAGGTTCGGAGACTGGGTCGATGAAAAGATCGCCTGGATCGGAAATAAGTGGAAGAGCTTCAAAGAGACGATCTTCGGCAGCGGGGAAGAACGGGCCGCGATTCAACGGCAAAATGCGAACGCTCTTTACGATCCCAGCCTCTGGGGGCTGGAGGTGGCCAAGATCCCCGGCCGCGCGCTGGGCGGCATCTTCGACACGCCGCATCTGGCGCTCTTCGCCGAAGACGGCGAGGAAGCGGCGATCCCTCTTTCGTCCAAGCACCGCGCCCGCGGCGTCGATCTGTGGACGCAGGCGGGCGTCAAGCTGGGCATGCTGTCGGCGCGCGAGCCGGAGGCGGTCCCGTTTTCGCGGGGCGGCGCCGCTTCCGACGGCCGGGCAATGACGGTCGTGCAGCACAACACGTTCAGGATCGAGATCCATTCGCAGGCGCCGGCCGACGATTCCGCCATTTCGCGCCTGACGGCCGCGATCCGCGACGAGATGGCGCGCCTCGCGCGCGGAGGTTTTGCCGATGATCCTTGCTTTGGGTAGTTTCATCTTTTCCATCGACACGGCGGCTTATCAGACGCTGCAGCTTTCCGCCTCCTATCCGTGGGCTTCGGCGCCCCGCTTCGCCAACTCGTCGGGGTATCAGGCGACGGGGCTCGAGGAACGGCGCGTCTCGCTCTCGGGGACGGTCTATCCGACCTTCCGCGGGGACGGCAGCCTGGAGCGTCTGCGTCTGATGGCGTCGGCCATGACGCCGCTGCCGATGGTGGACGGCCGCGGGCGGTATCTGGGGCTGTGGGTGGTCAAGAGCGTCAACGAGACGCGGTCGCTGCTGTTCGACGACGGCGCGCCGCGCAAGCAGGACTTTGCGATGGAGCTGGAACGCTATGGCACAGGATACGTCGGTTACAATCCGCGCCGCTGAGGGGGACCGCCTCGATCTGCTCTGCTGGAAGCGCTACGGCGCCCTGGCGGGGCGGGTGGTCGAGCGGGCGCTCGAGGCCAATCCGGGGGTCGCTCTGTACGACGAGCTGCCCGCGGGGCTTTTGATCTCGCTGCCGGAGGCGGCGGCCGAGCCGGCGGAGCGGTCGCTGTGGTAGCGCGCTTTCACCCGGCGCTGAAACTTGAAGTGGCTTCGGTGGACATCACCGAGAAGCTCTCGGCGAACGCGCTTTCATTCGTCTACAACGACCACGAGAAGGACGACGCCGACAGCGTTTCCTTCACGCTGTTCAACGCGCCGGCTTTCGCGGTGCCCTGCCGGGGCGATCCCGTGGCGGCATGGATCGGCTGGAAGGAGACCGGGCTGCGGTTCCTCGGCCGTTTCATCGTCGACGAGATCTCGGTCAAACTGGCGGGCGGCGGGGCTCCGGCCTCGATGTCGGTCACGGCCAAGTCGGCCGACTTCAGCAAGGGCGCGGGCAAGGTAAAACGCAGCCGGCAGTGGGAGGATGTCTCGCTGGCGGACATCGCCGCCAGGATCGCGGCGGAAGAGGGCTGCGCCAGCAAAACCGTCGGCGTGTCGCTCGTCTACCGGTCGGTCGCGCAGAGCAACGAGAGCAATCTTCACCTGCTGCGGCGTCTGTGCGCCGAAGCGGGGCTTCGGTTCGGCGTCAAGGACCGGACGTTCGTCATCTCCGCGCCGGAGGCGGATCTGCGCGGCGCGGCGACGCTCTCGGCGTCGGAAGTCTCGTCGGGGTCTTTCACCTTCGCCGACCGCGGCCGATACGGCTCCGTCACGGCCCGCTGGTGGGACGCGGAACTGGCGCGGGAACAGGCAGTGACCGCGGGCGGCGGAACGCCCGTCTACACGATCCGCAAGACCTTCCAATCGACGGCCGAAGCCTGGACTGCCGCTCGGAACAAGCTGACGGAGCTGCAGCGCGGGCAAATCGAAGGCACGGTCACGCTGATGGGGCGCGAAGACCTCTTCGCCGGGACGATACTCACCCTCGCGGACTTCTCGCCGAGCCAGCTCAACGGCGACTTCATGATAACAAATTGTATTCACAACATCTCGCCCAGCTCGGGTTTTACGACCACGCTGAAGCTCGAAACCATTCCCAAAAGTAATAAATAAAGGGATCGCCAGCAGGAAAATTTTGCCGGCGATCCCTTTACATTTATTGCTCACTTCGTGCAAATAATTTCTCATCTCAAGTGCAAATTGCCACTGAGCAGGTCGCCGCCGCCGTAGGTTTTCATGACGTCGATCCCCACGCCTTGACGCGCGCACAGTTCGTAGAGACTTTCGCGTCCTGGATCCATGTTGTGCAGATCTTTCATATAGCTTTCATCGGCCCAGAGATCCTCCACGTTTTCGCCGGCAGGCTGCATGTCGTAGCAGGGATTGACGGCGAACAGCAGCACGTCGATCAGCCCCGTTTCAACGGCCAGCGACGCGACGTGCGGATTATGGCTGCTCAGTCCGAGGAAGCGGATCTGCCCCCTCTCCTTCAGCTGCCGAGCGTATTGAATGATCTCGCCGTCGAACACCGCGCGAAAGTCCTCTTCCGCGTCGATGTAATGGATCATGCCGACGTCGATGTAATCCGTCCCCAGGCGCGCCAGCAAATCCCGGAAAGCCCTCTCCGTCCTGACGGGATCACGCGTACGCAGGTACTGACCGTTTTCCCAGACAGAACACAGGTGCCCCTGAACGATGAATCTCTCCCGCCGTCCTCTCAGCGCCTCCCCAAAAGCGGAGCGGAGCTGCGGATCGGAAGAATAGCAGTCGAAAAAGTTGATCCCCAAATCCTGCGCGCAGTCGAAATCCTTCCTGACGGCTTCCGGAGTTTTGCCCGTGAAGCCTTCGCACCCCAACGCGATCGCGCTGACAGAAAGCCCGGTGTGCCCGAGAGGTCTGTATTCCATAGCGAACTCCCCATGTCGATTCTGACGTGTGATATGATCTCGCGACTTCAATGTATCACATGAAGGGGGCTGCACGTCAAGCGCGTTAAGGGAAAATTTTGCTTCAGAACGAACCAGAACACTCTGAGAGCCGCTTTTCAAATTTGATGCAGATAACGGGCGTCCTTGTCTGTGTGCCTTCTGTTTTTAGATTGGATCAATAGTAGAACACAGGAGCAGCAAGATTCCTCAGCAGATTCAAAACACTCCAGGCAGCGGAGGGGCTTGATTTAGGGTTATCAGGGTCAGGGAGCGAAGAGATGGAAATATCTGCAGTAATTATGCCATTTTCTGCATGAACACAATGTTTGTTATCTTTCGTTCCGGGGACGCTGGTGATGATGACTTTCGCGTCAGGACAGTTGGAAGCCAGAGCCGTTGCGACTGCGACATTCACGTTCTTCGGAAATCCTCTGATCGCATCGTCAATAGAACCTTCGAAAATCCTAACAGTCTTATCTTCGGACAGGTCTCTCCCTTCGAGGAAAGGTGCCCCATTCAGGCTTCCGGGGGCTTTTGCATTACTGATGACCGCAATTGTCGGTGCCATCATGCTCATCGTCTGGAGAACGTCAAGACCTCCGAGAGCGCCGTTGACTACATATATTTTCTTCCCTGCACTGCGGGCTGCATTTTCAAGTGCGGACTTCAAGCTTTTATCAGACAGAGCACCGACAGACAAGATGACCAGATCACACCCCGAATTGAGAACGATTTCTCCATATGCTCTGACAACTTCGCCGTCAGCCGCTTCGATGATCATTTCAGCATCAGACAAAAGTTCATCGAGATTGGAGCATGCTCGAGTGTCACATCCTTTGGCAAGTTCTTGCGCAGCTTCAGCTCGGAAATCAAGCACTCCCGTCAATTCGTAATCGTCAGAAAGGATCTTTTTCAGTTCATGCGCAATGATTGATCCGAGAGCGCCGCATCCAATAAGAGCAACCTTTTTCATGGCACACATTCCTTCCCTAAAAAATATCAACGGTAAAACCGAGGTCTTCGTTCTCTGTCGCAATATGGGCAAAAACTTGTTTTTTTATTGTCCGTTTTTGTTCTTTAACTCGTCCAGATAGCTATACACGGTTACTTTGGAAACCCCCATTTTTTCAGCGACTTTTTCGATAGCGCCTTTAGTGAGAAAAATGCCCCTGGAATCCATCTGGCGCATTAATTCCATCTTCTCGTCGCGCGACATTTTTTTCTCATCACGCCTATTGAAAATCTTATCAATGACTTCATTAACCACTTCAAGAACGTGAGGAGCATTATTATCTCTATTCTCGGCCATGTTCGCAGTAGCATCTGGCAGGAGATTCTGGAGCCATTTGATGTTTTCCGTGATCACTGTGGTATCTATATTGATACACATCGCGCCGGCAACCAATCCGTTTTCATCGCGCAACAAAGCCGTTGATGACTTTATCAGTTTTCCGCCAGGAGTTCTAAAAGAGTAGTTGCAGAGCATATCGTTCTCAAAGCGGCGGGAGGACAAGACATCGGAAATGATCAGATTGAATCCGTCACCGATCTTGCGCCCCGTAACCGTGTTATTTGCTATATAAACTACAGATTGCAGAGGAGTCGCCATATCGTGAAGAACCACTTCACAATGGGGCCCGATCGTTTGGGCGATCATGTCGGCAAGAGGGACAAATTTCTTTAGGACTTCATTCATCTTAATTCGCTTAGACCTCCTAAAAAGTGGAAAGAGCGGACTCAGATCGAGCCGCTCTTGTTCATTATACAATGTTAAGACCGTAATTTCAGTACTGCATTACATTCTCCAGACGTTCGAAGAGCTTCAGATATTCCTCGCGGGTTATAGTGGGTTTAAAATCAGCGATGATCTGTTTGGCTTTTTCAGCATTGCCATAGAGCAGATCAATGATTGTGGCAGCCATGATCTTGGCGGGAACGATGAACGCATCTTTCTCATCGACCACACGGTAATCCTTTGAGTGCAATCCGCCGACGATTCCTGAGCTGAGGCTGTGAAGTACGGGCATAAACATGGATAGATCTCCTATGTCAAAGGAAGCTGTCGCAGGCTGACAGGGAACGATCTCCTCTTTTTTGTAGAAGCTTTTGGCATTAGTGCCAAAAATGTCGGCCATAGCATCGCAGGACTTCAGAGGCATCTGTCCGGGAGAATCCTCGACCTTTGCATGCCCTCCCATAGCAATGGCAGCGCCGTGAATGCAGCGATTAATTTTCTCGTTCGCGGCAAGAAGAGCCGGAATGTTCATAGCGCGGATGCACACCTCAGCCTCCACAAGAGCGGGAACGGAATTCAACAAATCTCCTCCATGGGTGATGATCTGGTGAACGCGCACAGAATCAGCATCCTTGAAGGTCTCACGTTGAGTATTCATGCTGTTGATGGCAACCATAGCCATGTTCAAAGCGTTTACGCCATCCCAAGGGGCAGCTCCGGCATGAGCTTGCTTTCCGATATAACTGACACGTTTCCCGATAAAACCAGTTCCGGTGTTCTGGCAAGCAGTTTTAGCCTTGCCATCAAAGGGCCAGTTATGAATCATCAGGCACATGTTTACGTCGTCGAAAACACCGCGGTAGGTAAATTCTGCCTTACCTGAGTAATAGCGGATCTTGCCCTCATTTTTAAGGCGTTTTCGGTAATCAAGCTCAATGTACTCTTCGGCAGGAACAGCAATGAAGTCAACCGAACCCCCAAGTTCATCCAGAATCTCAGCTTTTTTCAAAGCACAGGCAACAGCATACATAACGGCGATCTGAATGTTATGGCCGCAGGCATGTATGGCTCCTGTTGAAGGATTGCAGTCAGGATGTTCGTGACAAATAACCGAATCAAGTTCTCCGAGCATGGCGAGACAAGGACCTGTTTTATGGGAAGAACGAGCACGACAGCCAGTCACAGCAATGTTGCGTTCTACATCAAAACCGAGCGTTTCCAAAGCATCTGCTACGAGGTTCGTGGTGCGCACTTCCCGGTAGCCGGTTTCAGGATGTGCATAGATGTCGTGCCCGAGGTCTAAAATATTTTGCCGATTTACATCAATCGCATCAAAGGCACATCGTTTCAAATTCTCAATGTCCATAGCCTTAGATGAGTCCTTGAACTTTCATGATAAGCTGAGCGATCAGAGCAGAGCCAAAGAATGTGCCACAGAAGACTACAATGGCCACAAGAATAATACGCCAACTGAGTTTCTTTACATCGTCGATGCGCGTGCCGATGGAGATGCCGGCGACAGCGAGGATGACGGTTCCGATCTCACCGGTGGTAATCTGCTTGGTCATCTGGAGGATGTAGGGGCCAACAGGAGAAGCGGGAATGGTAAGAAGCATGGAGATCAAAGAAGCCCAAGCGAAAGCGGGAATTTTTAAAGGAAGAGCTTCCTTGATCTTGACGGAAACGATGGAGATAGCAACGATGATAATCATTCCGATAATAGCATTGACAAGATTGAGCTTTTGGCCGATAGCGGCATAGTGGGTGATAAGAACGGCAGCGCTCAAGAGCACGAGGACCTTAAGTTGGTTCAGGGTTTTGGCAACGAGATTCATAATAGAGCCTCCTTAATCTTACCGGGATGATTTGCGGACAAGAAGCTTATACAGGAAGTTCGCGCAGGGAAGAGCGACGAAAAGATCCATGTACAGACCGGTCACATTGGTCATAATATTTGAAGTGGCAGCAAAGGCGCTAATCTCTTCGGCCATGGCAGGTACCGTAGCGGTAAGAGACTGAGTGGCGGCCGTCATCATGGAGCCGGAACCCATACCACAAGCCATGGCTAAGGCGCGCGGATCAAGTCCGGACATAACGCTAAGAGAACCAAGCAAGCCAAAGAAAATGGAGCCAAAGAGATTACCTACCATATAGGTTCCCATAACGCCGAGACCTTCGGCGGAGTTAATGCCATAGATCTCGCTGATCAGGCCAAGAGTAGGTTCTCGGCAGATACTCACAGTAGCACCTACAGCTTCACGGCGCATGCCGAGGAGCAAAGCGATGGGGAGACCGATGATCATGGTGCCCATGTTGCCAAATTCCTGAAGAACCAGAGCTGGACCGGCAGCAAGCAGCTTGGGAAGGTTAGGCCCCGCAGCTGTGCCCATCTTGACGCCGAGAAGCAGAAGTACCAGCATCATGCTGTTCTCAGCGTACTTTACTTCTTTCTCGCCACAGAATTTCTTGAAAGCAGGAACCGCTCGGCCGAGCACGTCGGGGGTGAAGATAAGGGAGAGCAACATCGTGAAGACCATGGGAATAAAAACGATCTTCCCAGGCCCCACGGGAAAACTGTGGGTGCCAATCATCTCTCCTGCTATAGACAGAAGGGAAATAAGGATAAAGAAGCAGAGAGCTGTCTTTAGATCGAACGTTTGGACGTTATTTTCCTGACCTTTTTCCATTGCCATTTGCGTTTCCTCCTTAGAATAGAATAATGTGACGCTTCATTTTGATGTTTCTGCTTCATAAAGGCCTTTACGGTAATGATTCCACAAAGGAAAACTCGTACGGACCTTTTTCAGCTCGTTCAGGTCGATATCGCAGAACTCCATGCTTTCTTCTGTTGCCATGCGAAGCTTTACGTCACCCCAAGGCCCCACTACCATGGAATTTGCGTAGGATACATAACATCCCCCTTCGTCGCGTGCAGGGGCGCAGCCTACAGTAAATACTTGAAAATCCTGAGCTCTGCACCGGAAGAGCAGGTCCCAGTGAGCAGGGCCGGTAGTCATATTGAAAGCAGCGGGTACGAAAATGACTTTTGCGCCGCGTTTGGCCATGATACGCGACATTTCAGGGAAGCGGAAATCATAGCACACAAGAAGTCCCATCAGACCAAATTCCGTCTCGAAGGTGGTTACCTTGTCTCCGGGAGCCAAAGTTTCGGACTCTCTAAAACGTTGGCCACCGGGGACGTCAATATCAAACATGTGGGCCTTGCGATGCGAGGCAAGCTGAGCGCCTTCACGATCGAAGACGAAAGAAGTGTTGTAAACTTTGCCTTCTTCATCAACTTCAGGCATGGAACCGGCTACAAGATAAATGTTGTTTTTTCTCGCCGTCTCGGAAAGCTGCAGCCACGCTTTCCCGCCGGCTTTTTCAGCGTAGAGAGGAAAATTTTTCGTCTGATAGGGACAGCAGAACATTTCAGGTAATATTGCCATATCGGCCCCACCTTGTTTGGACTGAGCAATGAAAGCACAAGCACGGTCAAGGTTATTCTGTTTGCTGTTGTCGACCCGCAACTGGATCAGTGCGATTTTCATGGGAGTATCCCCTTTACTGAAGTTTGCCACGAGCGAGAACGGGAAGTTCCGCGACCACTTCGCCGCAAGAGGTCAGATAGAGCTTTTCATGAAGGTTGCAAGTGGGACAGATGTGGACAGGGATAATCTCAACCTTGTCGCCGATTTTCACTGCGTCATGGAAGGTTTTGTTATAGATAATGGCGTGCTCGTCATAAACGTCATGGATGTAGACATTGTCGTAGCCCTTGACAGTGCCGAGCCCTTCCGTTGCGGTGATGCCTTGGCTACGGCGCTGCATGGTAATGCCCTTGGCTCCCACATCGAGAATGACACGCTCAGGCGTAGGACGGCTGATGACCGTTGCGAGCACTGTAGCAGCACAACGAGACAGAGTTCCGGCGGCATTAGCCATGGAAGCGTCCATGAGCACATAGGTTCCAGGGCGAAACTCCGAGATTCCCTCAAGAACAGGGAAATCATCATGCATCAGCGAAGGAGTGGAACCAATACTGACCGTTTCGATCTCGAATCCTTGCTCTTTGGCGATTTGGACAAACCGAAGGGTACGCTTCTGGGAAGCGATAAACTCTTTACGGCAGGTAGCAAGGTCGGGAGAATTGTAGCAGTGCCCTTCGTGGGAGAAGACCCCTTTGAGATGGACATGAGGGGCTTTTTTGATCGAATCGAGGAGATCCAGGAAATCAGATTCCTCGATAATGCCTGAACGGCGCTCGCCTACTTCGATTTCCACAAGAACCTCGGCTTTGACGGAGGCGCTGGCGAAGACCTTCTCGGCAGCCTCTACGTGGTCAGGGCAGTCGATGCCCCAAGAGAGTTTGATGCTTTGGGCAAGCTTACGCAGTCTCTTCATCTTGATATCGCCGACGATCTCGTTAGCGATAAAGATGTCGTCGAACCCTGCATCGGCCATGACTTCCGCTTCCCCGAGCTTTGCAACGGCAATTCCCTTGCAGCCGCAATCACGCTGAATCAACGCGATTGCCGGAGTTTTATGGGTCTTGGTGTGAGGACGCAGAGCGACTCCCTTGCGATTTGCGCGATTCTGCATGGCGCGAATGTTGTCCATCATAATCTCACGATCCACAAGAAGCGCAGGAGTATCGAGTTCGCAGACTTTCATGTTTTTCAGCCTCTCTCTTTATGTTAGGAAGATTACTTACGGGAAGCTACTGCTTCTACTTCAACAAGACAGCCGGCATATAAATTATTCGAAGGGACTACGATCCGTGCAGGACGATGAGCCCCAAAAAACTTGCTGTAGACTTCATTCAGTTCAGGCCAGTACTTCACATCTGGCACATAGACACGGCACATGGCTACATTCTCTCTTTTCAAGCCAGAAGCCTTAAGGACCGTCTCAAGGTTATCGAGAGCCTGTTGCGCCTCGGCCTTGATTCCTCCCTCAGGAACTTTGCCGGTTTCAGGATTGATGGAAAGCTGTCCGGAAATGTAATATGTTCCGCCAACTTCCATAGCGGGAACATAATGTCCGTCGTCACGTACAGAGTATTGAGTCTCGATAGGATTCATGGAATCGCCTCAGGATTTATAATTTTTTCTTGTTGATATGTCTGGATTATATCTGAAAAAAAACTCATGTCAAGATTTTTTTCTATAAATCAGTGCTAGATTTAGAAAAATTTTAAGATCGGCGCACAGATTTTCAGAGTAAACGCAATGGCGGCAAGGTAAAAGCAATGGAATAGCGTCATGCCTGAAAGAGTCTTCCCGGCGCTGACGTGGAAGCACGAGCTCTTGCAATGACGGAACGGTATGGTATAATGAATCGGTTTTAAAAACGCACACCGTACGAGGGCTGAGGGGCGGTGCCCTTCGCGAGAGGGTCCCAAGCCTGCTGGAATACGGTGGAGGATAACCGAGGAGGAATTTTTGAATGTCAGTCGTCAGCATGAAGCAGCTTCTTGAGTGCGGTGTCCACTTCGGACATCAGACGCGCCGCTGGAACCCGAAGATGAAGCCTTACATCTTCACGGAGCGCAACGGCGTGTACATCATCGACCTGCAGAAGACCGTCAAAGGTCTGGAGAAGGCGTATGATTTCGTCCGTTCGGTAGCCAAGGACGGCGGTTCGGTGCTTTTCGTCGGCACGAAGCGCCAGGCGCAGGACACGATCCGCGAAGAGGCGCAGCGCTGCGGCGAGTTCTATATCAATCAGCGCTGGCTGGGCGGCCTGATGACCAACTTCGCCACGATCCGCAAGCGCGTGCAGCGCATGATCGAGCTTGAAAAGCACGAAGCCGACAACGATTGGGGCGACTATACCAAGAAGGAGATCTCCCTGTTCCGCAAGGAACTGGCCAAGCTCGAGAAGTATCTGCTCGGCATCAGGGATATGCGAGCTCTTCCCGACGCGCTCTTCGTCATCGATCCCCGCCGTGAAGACATCGCCGTCATGGAAGCCCGCAAGCTTCACATTCCCGTCATTTCCATCGTCGATACGAACTGCGATCCGGAGATGATCGATTATCCCATTCCCGGCAACGACGACGCCATCCGCGCCATCAAACTGATCTGCGGCCTGATGGCGAACGCCGTCATCGAGGGCCGCGGCGGAGAGGACGGCGCGGTGTCTGACGCTCAGCTTCCGGATGCTGACGAGACCGCCGCCAGCGACGCTTCCATCCTCGATATGAAGGAGAAGCTGACGGAGGCCTACGGCGAAGTTACCGCCGAGGGCAACGACGAATAGTTCCGAAGGAGGTCGCCATAATGGAAATTACTGCTGCTGTCGTGAAAGAGCTTCGTGATCGTACCGGCTGTGGGATGATGGACTGCAAAAAAGCCCTGGTCGAATGCAACGGAGACGCCGAGAAGGCCATTGATTTTCTTCGCGAGAAGGGCCTTGCCAAAGCTGCCAAGAAAGCCGACCGCAACGCCAAGGACGGACGTGTTTTCTCCTACATCCACAACACCGGCAAGATTGGCGTGATGGTGGAGATCGACTGTGAGACCGATTTCGTCGCCAAGACCGACGAGTTCCAGCAGCTGGGCCACGACATCGCCATGCAAATCGCCGCGGCCAATCCCGCCTACGTGACTCCGGAAGACGTCCCGGCCGACGTTCTCGAACGCGAGAAGAACATCTACCGCGAGCAGCTGATCGCCGAAGGCAAACCCGCCGATCGCCTTGACAAGATCATCGAGGGCAAGGTCCGCAAGTACTACGAGCAGAGCTGTCTGCTCGAGCAGGCCTGGATTCGCGACGGAGACAAGAAGATCAACGACCTCGTGATCGCCCTGATCGCCAAAATGGGCGAAAACATGAAAGTGCGCCGTTTTTCCCGTTTTTCCATCGGCGAATAGGATGTGGTGGCACAGAGTTCCTGATGAGCTCTGTGCCTTTTTATGTGCGGTTTTATTGTGAAAGTTTCGCTCTTTTGATGATTTATGTTAAAATCAAGTCGCGCGGGATGAAGGGCATATGAGCGCGGATCGCGAAGCGATGAGGAGGAGCCGTCATGAAGTTCAAACGTGTGCTGCTGAAACTGTCAGGAGAAGTCCTCGCCGGGCCCCAGGGATTTGGTCTTGATTTTCGCGCTATCGATCGGATGTGCCGCCAGATCGCCCAGGTTGCGGCAGACGGCATTCAGATCGGGCTCGTCGTCGGCGGCGGCAATTTTTTCCGCGGCCGACAGGCCGTGGACGAGGGGGTCGAACGTTCTCAGGCCGACTACATGGGGATGCTGGGGACCGTCATCAACGCCCTGGCCCTGCAGGACGTCCTGGAACGGAAAAACGACATCCCGACGCGCGTGCTGACGGCGATCGAGATGCGTCAGGTGGCGGAGCCCTACATCCGCCGCCGGGCTTTGCGCCACATCGAGAAAGGCCGCGTGGTGATTTTCGCGGCCGGGACGGGCTCTCCCTATTTTTCGACCGACACGACGGCCGCCCTCCGCGCGGCGGAGATCGGCGCCGAATGCCTTGTCAAGGCGACGAAGGTCGACGGCATTTACGACAAGGATCCTTTCAAATATTCCGACGCGGTCAAATTCGAGAAACTTTCATATATGGACGCGCTGCAGCGCCGTATCGAAGTCATGGACGCCGCGGCGTTTTCCCTCTGCATGGAAAACGGCATCCCCATCGCCGTTCTCAACGTGCTGGAAGAAGGCAGCCTGCGCGCGTTCCTGATCGAGGGCAAAAATATCGGCACCATCGTATCCAAATAAGACAAAGGAGCGGATTCAGTATGGCGGATTTCAATCTTGACGAGAAAATGGCAAAGGTGCTCGATCACCTTGACGGCGAGTTTCAGGGCATTCGCACCGGGCGCGCCCATCCCGGGCTTGTCGAGGGCGTCAAAGTCGATTATTACGGGTCGCCCATGCCCATCAAACAGCTGGCGAACATCACCGTGCCCGAAGCGCGGATGCTGATCATCGCGCCTTTCGACAAAGGGGCGGTCAAGCTCATCGAAAAGGCGATCCTGGCCGCCAACATCGGCCTGACGCCCAACGTGGACGGGAACAACATCCGTCTTGTCGTTCCGGAACTGACCGGCGAACGGCGCAAGGAATTCGTCAAAATGGCTTCGAAAGCGGCCGAGGAAGCGAAAGTCGCCTTGAGGAACATCCGCCGCGACGCCAACGACGCCTACAAAAAGCAGGAGAAAGCTTCGGAAATCACCGAGGACGATCTCAAGAAAATGCTCGACGACGCGCAGAAGACCACCGATAAATTCATCGCCCGGGTCGACGACGAGTTCAAGAAAAAGGAAAAAGAGATCCTCGAAAAATAAACGACACACAAAGCGCAAGCAGGCGTTCCGCGCGGAACGCCTGCTTGCGCTTTGTCTTTATCGAAGAAGCTTTTATTGAACGCCGAGCGGCACCAGGCCGCCCTGGGCGAGGTCGACGTAGCCCCGATCGGTTAGCTTCAGCGAAGGGATCACGGACAGCGAAAGGAAACTGAGCACCATGAACGGATTGGGGAGCGGCGTGCCGAGTCTCTTCGCGGCGTCCAGCAGCCGGCTGAAATCCCTCAGCAGCTCCTCGGGCGGAAGGTCGCTCATCAGCCCGGCGATCGGCAGCGGCAGATGGAACAAAACTTCGTTCCCGTCGGCCGCGACCAGCCCGCCCTTTTCCCGTATGGCGGCGAACGCCGTCAGCATCGACTGGTCGTCCATGCCGACGACGCTGAAATTGTGCGCGTCGTGCGCCACGGACGAGCCCAGAGCGCCGCGCCGCAGTCCCAGACCTGTGACGAACCCGCGGCCGATCCTTCGCTGCGCGGTGTTCCGGTTCACGACCGCCATCTTCGCGAGATCGCGGGACGGGCACGCCGTGAATTCACCGTCCACGGCCGCGCCGTCGACGATCCGTTCGCGGGTGATCACTTCGCCGGGAACGGTTTCGATGACGCGGAGCCTGCCCCGCGCCGGGATCCTCAGATCGTCCGCCGTCAGCGTGCAGCCGTTGCCGCTGACGCCGGGGAGATTCGCGCCGCGGGGCGATCCCCGGCGGGGGAACTCCGCGGCCCTGCCGTTCTTCCAGACCCGAAGGACGTTGAAATCCTCGAGGTCGTCCAGCAGCGCCATGTCGGCGCGGTAACCGGGCGCAATGGCCCCCAGGTCGTAAATGCGGTTGAACTCCGCCGGGTTCAGCGTCACCATGCGCAGGGCGCTGACGGGGGAGATGCCGTTTTTCACGGCCAGCCGCAGGATCCGGTCCAGATGCCCTTCGTCGTGGAGCACGGCGGCGGTCAAGTCGTCGCTGACCAGCATGCAGCGGCTGGCCCGCCGTTCGTCTTCGGCGACCAGCGGCGCCAAAGCCGCCAGATTGTGTTCCGTCGCTCCCTGGCGCAACATCACCCAGCAGCCGCGGCGGAGTTTGTCGAGCGCTTCCTCGTAAGAGCTGCATTCATGGTCGGAGTTGCAGCGCGACAGCAGGTAAGCGTTGAGCTCTTTTCCCCTCAGGCAGGGCGCGTGCCCGTTGCGGGGCTGCCCGCGCGAGGCGAGGATCTTTTCCCACGTGTCCCGGTCGCCGCCGACGACGCCGGGGTAGTTCATCATCTCGCCCAATCCCCGGCATGTCCCTTCGGAAAACATCCGCGCGATCGCGTCGGCTTCGAGGATCTCGCGCGGCGTTTCGAACGGCGAGGCGGGGACGCACGAGGGCGCGTTCAAATAGATGTCCACGGGAAGCCCCTCGCTCGCTTCGCGCATGAAGCAGAGCCCCTCGAAGGACGAGGTGTTGGCGATCTCGTGCGGATCGGCGAACACGGTCGTCGTGCCGTGAGGCAGCACCAGTTCGGCGAAGCCGCGCGGCGTCAGCATCGTGCTTTCGATATGGCAGTGCGCTTCGATGAAGCCGGGCACGAGAAATTTTCCCGCGGCGTCAAATTCCTCCCGTCCGCGGTATCCTGCGCCGACGCCGACGATCAGGCCGTCGCCGACGGCGACGTCCGCTTCTTCGGTCTCGCCGGAGAAGAGATTGGGCACCTTCGCGTTTTTGATGACACAATCGGCGGGGCTCGCGCCGCGGGCCTGTGACGTCAACTTCCGATAATCCACCTACGTTCCTCCTTACGAAAATCAGTCTGGCAATACAAAAAAAGGAGGTCTGTCAAAGACCTCCTCAATACTATCATACAACGCGGCGCTTATACTATTTCTCAATTAAAATGCCGAATACAGAGGCGCTGCGGGGGAGATTCACAAAGCGAGCTGCGCAGACCGCGCAGCGGTCGAGGGAGTCCTGAGCGACTGAACTCCCCCGCAGCGCCCAGAGAACTATGCTAATACTTTCTATCAAGAATTAGTATTAGAACATCGCCGCGACGGCCGGCAGCCACCAGGAGCTGCTTTCCTTGGCCAGGAACAGCAGCGCCAGCAGCCAGAGGATCGGGCTGATCTCCTTGATCTTGCCGCCCAAGACCTTGGTGACGACGAACGTGAGCGTGCTGAACTCGATGCCGTTGCCGATGCTGTACGTGAAAGGCATCGTAAAGATGGCGACGGCGGCGGGGATCGTGTTGGAGAAGTCGCCGAAATCCAGGTCGCGAAGGCTCATCATCATGTAAATGCCGACCATGACCAGAGCCGGCGAAGTGGCGGCGCTGGGGACCATGGCCACGAGCGGGCTGAAGAAAACGGCCAGCAGGAAGAGGACCGCCGTCGTCAGCGCGGTAAGCCCGGTGCGCCCGCCCTGCTCGACGCCGGAAGCGCTTTCGACGAAGGACGTGACGGTCGAAACGCCGAGGACCGAGCCGGCCACCGTGCCGATGGCGTCGGCCATCAGCGCCTGGCTGGCGCGGGGCAGGTTGCCCTTTTCGTCCAGCATGCCGGCGCGCGTGGTGACGCCGACCAGCGTGCCGACGGTGTCGAAGAAATCGACGAAGAAAAACGTGAAGACGATGCCCCAGAACGTCGCCGTGCCGATCATGGAAAAGTCCATCTTGCAGAACAGCGGCGCGATGGAAGGCGGCATGGACACGAAGGAAGCCGGCACTTTCGTCAGTCCCGCGGGGATCGCGGCCAGCGTGGAAGCGAGGATCCCCCACAGCACAGCGCCCCTGACGCGGTGGCACTCCAGGCAGACGATCACGAGGAAGCCGAAAATGGCGACCAGAGCGGGCTTTGAAGTGAGATCGCCGACGGAGACGAGCGTCGCCGGGTTATCGACGACGATGCCGCAGCCGATCAGACCGATCAGAGCGATGAAAAAGCCGATGCCGGCCGCGATGCCCACCTTGAGAGTTTTGGGGATGCTGTTGATGACGGCCTCGCGGATCTTCGTCAGCGTCAGCAGGATGAAGATGACGCCCTCGATGAAGATCGCCGCCAGCGCGACCTGCCAGGAAACCTTCATCGAAAGGACGACGGAGAAGGCGAAAAAAGCGTTCAGCCCCATCCCCGTCGACAGACCGATCGGATAATTGGCCAGGAACGCCATCAGCGCCGTGGCGAAAGCGCTGGCCAGACACGTGGCCACCATCACGGCGTCGAACGGCATGCCGGCGTTCGCCATGATGTTGGGATTGACGAAAATGATGTACCCCATCGTCATGAACGTCGTGATCCCGGCCATGATCTCCGTATGGACGGAGCTGCCCGCCGCTTTGATCTTGAACAACTTCTCGAACATGCAAAATTCCTCCTGATCGCTGATATTATGGAGCTTTCGGAACGAAAATCACGGGATGAGGATACACTATTTGCCGCAAGTCCGCAAGTTCCCGCGCGACCTGCCGCCGTTGCCGGCGCCGCCGTGCCCGGCGGAGCGGCGTCCGAAATGAAACAGGGGAGTATTTCATGCGGCGAAATACTCCCCTGCGGAAACGAGTCGGACCTATTCGATCTCCGACACGTACTCGGCGAAACGGCGCAGCCCCTCGCGGATATCGTCCTCTGAGTTGGCGTAGGCGATGCGCATCATGCCGTCAGCGAAGAAGGCGCTGCCCGGCGTCACCGCCACGTATTTGCTCTTGAGCAGATCGGAGCAGAGCGCCGCGTCGTCGGCAAGCAGCGTGCCGCCATGCTTTTTCCCCAGCAGCCCCTTGAGATCGATCAGCACGTAAAAAGCCCCGTCCGGCTTGACGTACGAGATGCGGGGAATCGCGTCCAGCAGACTGAACACAAGTTCGCGCCGGGCGCTGAAAGCTTTTCTCATCACCTCGACGTCCACGTCGTCGGCGCCCTTCAGACCGCCGAGCGCGGCATACTGGGCGATGGAGCAGGCGTTGGACGTCAAATGTCCCTGGATGCTGCCCATGGCCTTGATGTATTTCGAGGGACCGAGCGCGTAACCGATTCTCCAGCCCGTCATAGCGAACGCCTTGCTGACTCCGTTGACGATGATCGTGCGGTCCTTGACGGCGGGGCAGAGCGCGACGATCTCGCTGAACTTGGCGTCGCCGTAGACAAGGCGCTCGTAAATTTCGTCGTTGACGATGATCAGATCGTGATCGAGCGCCAGCTGGGCGATGCCTTTCATGGTCGCTTCGTCATAGACGGCGCCGGTCGGGTTGTTGGGGCTGTTGAGGAGGATGCACTTCGTCTTCGGCGTGATCGCGGCCTTCATGCGCTCGAGCGTCGGCACGTTGCCGGTGTCGCTGCACTCGACGAGAACTTCTTTGCCGCCGCAGAGGCGGATCTGTTCGACATAGCTGACCCAGGCGGGAGCGGGAACGACGACCTCGTCGCCTTCGTCGAGGATCGCCGCCAGCGCGCAGTAAAGCACCGGCTTGGCTCCGGCGCCGACGAGCACGTCGTTGGCCGCGTATTCGAGCCCAAAATGTTTTTTGTAGTAGGCGCAGATGGCTTCGCGCAGCTCGGCGATGCCGTTGCTGGCGGTATAATGAGTATAGCCTTTGTCGATGGCGTCATGCCCCGCTTCGAGCACGGCCCGCGGCGACGTGAAGTCGGGCTCTCCCTGGCTGAAGGAAATGACCGGCTTCCCTTCGCGCTTCATTTCCTTGGCAAGGGCCCCCACGGCGAGCGTGGCGGAAGGCTTTAGGTTCGTGGCTTTCTTCGACAGAGACAGTGACATGGTGTACCACTCCTTGTTTTGTTTTGATAAAAATAAGCTGGAACGGATCCAATGTAGCAGAAAACGTCATGAAAATCCAGTTGACAATAACTTTTTAATATTTCTATATCAGGACTTGCCGGAATATAATTTGAGTGATATGATAAGTTTGCAACAGAGAGTGACAGAACGCACACTGGAAGGAGGAAGTATGCATGGAGATTCGTTTTTTGATGAAAAATGTTGAAGTTCCTGCTGACCTCAAGGAGTATATGGAGAAGAAACTTTCCAAGATGGAAAAGTTTTTCCCGCGCATCACCGACAGTCAGATCCTCGTGAAGATGATCAAGAACACGTATATCACGGAAGTGACGGCCAACGTCAACGGCGTGATCATGCGCGGGGAAGAGAAGGACGTGGATCTGCGCAAGTCTTTCGATCTGGGGCTCAAGAACCTCGAGCGCCGCATCCGCCGGCACAAGGAATATCTGGTGGACCGAGCCCATTTCAAGACGCACGACCGGGAGTTCTCCTTCGACGACCAGCCGGAGCTCGACGAGCTCCCGGTGGGGACGATCGTCAAGGAAAAGCACTTCGACCTCTATCCGATGACGCCCGACGAAGCCGTGATGCAGATGGATCTTCTCGAACATTCCTTCTACATGTTCCTCAACGCCGAAAGCGGCAAAGTCAACGTCGTTTACAAGCGCGAGGCCGGCGGTTACGGAGTCCTGATCCCGAATTAAAACGCCGGATCACTGATAAATACCAAAGGGAGGGCCTGCGGCTCTCCCTTTTCTTTGGAGGTAAATTTTCAGAGTAAATGCAACCTCGTCAAAGTAAATGCGACGGGGTTGCATTTACTTTGACAGGACAAAAGCAGCAAGCAGTCATTACGAACACATAATAACGATCAAGATTGCGCTAACGGAACAAATTCAAGGGGATGAAAAGCTGTTACGAGGAAATTGTCCGAAAAAAGAGCATACAAAAGTGACCCTCAACTGAAA
>NZ_RAWT01000086.1:0-3907 GCF_003612005.1 Pyramidobacter sp. CG50-2 | reverse complement strand
TTGTAGTGTCTTTGACGTGCGGCGTCAACGAATATCCCGACCGGCCGATGAACTGTGTTTCGCGCCATGTCGTTTTTTGTGTTATGCTTACCGAAATGGAAGATGCGGGCGAGGTGAAACGATGGCCGTGCGGCACAAGATTCGCGATTTTTTTTCTGCGACGCGCAGGAGGCGCGCGCCGGGGCGCTGGTTTCGGTGACGGTGGGGGCGCTGTCGAAACCGGTCGGGTATCTGCGCACGCTGATGCTGATGATCCCAAGGCGTGGAAGGTTGCCCTCGACGTCAGCCAGGACGCGCTCAAGTTCACCTCTCTGTGGGTTGAATACGCCAAGTTCGACGAAGGCTTTGTCCTTCAGAATACGCCTTATGCTTTCAATGACGAAGTGTTTGTCGCGCCCGGGGTAAAGGATATGCTGGAAGCCAATCCTGTCCTTCAGGATATGAACGTTATCTTTGTCGGCGCTAAGCAGAAGTGGAACGACAAGTGGCATACCTTTGAGCGTTACGCCAAGTACGACATGGATAAAGTTGGCGATGCTAAGGAGTGGACGGTGGGCGTCGGCTACCAGTACAGCCCCAACCTTCGCTTCGAACTTGCCTATAACGACATCGATGTGAGCGACGATGCCGGGTGGGGTTTCAAGTACGACGACAACCAGATCCGCTTCCGTACGTTCCTTGCTTTCTAGTCGAATCTCCGCAAACGCGAAAAGCGGGGCTGCCTCGGCAGCTCCGCTTTTTTATCCTCCTGCTCCCTATGAAAAGAAGCGCTGGAAGTCTTTTTTCAGCGCTTCTTTACATTATGGGGAATCTTGTGCGCGCTTTTGTGACGCGTCGGAACGTTTAACCTGGTTGGGCGCGCTTGAGAAGCCATTGATAAATGCCTTGAAGATGAAGTTCGCCTCTGGCGATTTCGAGCGCCGTGTTCAAAAATTCGTCGTTGCCGGCTGTAAGCGTATAACCGTTGATCTTTAAAAAGTACGTGCCGAGCAACATTCCCATTCGCTTGTTTCCGTCCTGCAGCGGGTGTCCTTGTATGATGGAGCGAAAAATCACCGCTGCCAAACGGTACACGTCGTCATCGTAGTAGCACGATAAAGCTTCGAGATGAAGAACGTATTCGATAGGTTCTTCATTGATAATGGAGATCGGGTCGTCTGCGTATCGACAACGCAGGGATTCGATCACGTCGTCGATGCTTTCGGGCGAGAGCCACTCAATATTTGGCAAGGGCATCGAGAGCGTCTTTGCGTTCGGTTATAATGCTGTGAAGAATCGCGCGTTTTTCGTCGTCCAGTTTGCTGTCCCGCTGAGCGACGATTCCCGCCTTGTAACGGCGCGAAAGGGTTTTATCGAAGATTTTGTCGGTGGTTGTCATGGGGATTCCTCCTTATCGGCGTTGTGCCTCCGGCTTCGGAAGTCGTTTCGTCGTTTTTGCCGGAAAGCCCCGCCTTATACCTTGGGCTCTGCGGGGTCTTTTCGGATTTTCTTCGTGAAGGGAGACGTCGGGCCTTTGTCTGGGCATGTGACCGTCTCCTTTTTTTGTACGTCTATTGTAGTGTCTTTGACGTGCGGCGTCAACGAATATCCCGACCGGCCGATGAACTGTGTTTCGCGCCATGTCGTTTTTTGTGTTATGCTTACTGAAATGGAAGATGCGGGCGAGGTGAAACGATGGCCGTGCGGCACAAGATTCGCGATTTTTTCTGCGGCGCGCAGGAGGCGCGCGCCGGGGCGCTGGTTTCGGTGACGGTGGGGGCGCTGTCGAAACCGGTCGGGTATCTGCGCACGCTGATGCTGGCGTGGCTGTTCGGCGCATCGGCGGGCATGGACGCTTTTTACGTCAGCATGGGGATCCTTTCGCTGCTGTGCCAGATCGTGCAGAATGTGACGGAATCGGCGCTGCTGCCGCGGCTGGTGCGGCAGCAGACGGAGGCGGATGCGGCGGCGCTGATGGCGCGCGTCTTTCGTCTGGCGTTGATCGGCGCGCTGCTGCTGGCGGCGCTGACGGCGGCTTTTTCGTCGCCGCTGGCGGCGTTTTTCGCGCGGCGTTTCGATCCGCCGCGGCTGAAGACGGCTGCCCGAATGCTGGTGATCCTGATCCCTTGGGGGGGCGCGTGGACGCTGATGCCCTTTTTCGAGGTCTGGAACAATTTCAAGGGGAGGTACAGTCTTTCGGTCTCTCTCTCGGCGCTGGGGCATGCGCTGCTGATCCCGGCGATCTGGGCGGCGTCTTTTTTCTGGGGCGTGTACGCCGTGCCGGCGATGTACAGTTTGGTGGTGGCGCTTCTGGCCTGGGGCACGTTCCGGGCCACGGGGGATTTCCCCTGGCGGGCTGCGGGCGCGGCGCGCAAAGAAGCGCTGCGCGAACTGCGCGCGGATTGTCTGCTCTGCGTCGGCATCGTCGGCGCCAGCGGGCTGTATCAGCTGGTGGATCGCTATTTCGCCTCGGGGCTGCCGGCGGGAAACATTTCCGCGCTCAGCTACGCGGGGCTGATCTACACGCTGCCGCAGAGCGTGCTCGCGCCGGCGCTGATGATCTATCTGCATCGCGTCAGCGCGCTGATGGCTTGTCCCGAAACGCCGCAAGCGCAGCTCAAAGCGGTGATGTGCACGGGCTGGCTTTACATGTTTCCGCCGGCGGCGCTGATGTCGGCGCTGAGCCGGCCGCTGGTGAGGATCTTTCTGGGCTACGGCGCCTTCGACGCGGCGGCGGTGGCGCTGACGGCGCCGTGCATGGCCGCGGCGGCGTGGAGTCTGCCGCTGATGCTGTGGGGGCAGTTCTTGTCGCGCTACGCGCAGGCGGCGGGCAGGCTGAAGACGATCCTGTCCGTGAGTTACGGAGCGCTGGCGCTGAACGCGTTTCTGGACTGGATGCTGGCGCCGCGGTGGGGCGCGCCGGGGCTCTGCGTGGCGACGGGGCTGACGTGGGGCGGCTCGGCGCTGGTCTATGCGGCGCTGTTGGCGCCGGGAGCGTTGAAGCACGCGGCCCGCGCGGTGTGGAAGCCGTCGCTCGCCTTCGCGCTGTCGTGCGTGGCGCTCTGGCCGCTGCGGGAAAACGGGATCGCGGCGGTCCTGGCCGGCGGGCTGCTGGCAGCGGCCTACTACCTGGGCGGCGAAAGGCTGGGTTTCTTCGATTCGGTGCCGCCGGTCTGGCGGCCGCGGGCGCTGTTGGCGCTGGCGCTGCGGCGAAAAAGAGGGGAATGAAGGCGGCGGGAAAGAGCCGGTCGCCTTCGATGGTGCGTTCCACGTGGAACATTTTGCATGAAGAGAGCCCGACGGCCGATTCTCCGTCGCGTCCTCCGGACGGTTCGATCGCGATGCGGAAACGCGCCGGCGAAATCCGCCCTCTGTTGTGCCGGGATCGCGGCGCCGCTGTGCGCGGAAAACGGCCCGTTCGTTTTTTTTAATTGATTTATCGGCGATGACGGGAAGGTCAAATTTTGTTGGGCGAGAATCTTTTGCTGTGAAGTGCGCATGAATTTTTAATGAAAGATCAAATATTCTGCCAAAATGATGAATTTAATTCGATCCGCGGGGCGAGGCTTCAGGTGAGACACGCTGTTTTTTTAGATTGGGCCGTGGACAAGACGGGCGCACTTTGATAAAATTCCAGAGAACCTGTTCACTCTTGTATGGACGAGCGAAAAGCAGAACGTTCGTCTGCGGCCTCTCCGCCCGCATCGCGGTGGAGTCGTCTGCTGGAACGGAGAAAGAAGCTGTCGGCGACGGTCCTTTGTGACGCGGTCGCAGGAGAGATGACGCAGGCTTGATTTTCGATAAGCGGCCCCTGCAGGGCCCGAAAATTTTCAGTTTTAGGGAGGCCACACCAATGGCAAAAGAGAAATTTGAGCGCAGCAAGCCCCATCTGAACATCGGAACGATCGGGCACATCGACCACGGCAAG
>NZ_RAWT01000085.1:0-4906 GCF_003612005.1 Pyramidobacter sp. CG50-2 | reverse complement strand
ATCATCCTCGCTCAACTTGCATGTGTTAAGCACGCCGCCAGCGTTCGTCCTGAGCCAGGATCAAACTCTCCGTTGAATCCTTTATCCTTACCTGTTCCATCTTCTCGGATCGTTCCCGCTTGGCTTCTCTTCCTCGTCCTCTTCGGTTGTCAAGAAACGGCGTCGCACGCTCTCCAGCCGCTCTCTCTCTTCCAAAAACGGCTTTCCCGCGCGCAACACGGCGTATATTAACGCGACTGTCCTTTTCTGTCTACGATTTCATTTAGATTCTTTTATCACAAATAAAAATCTATTTGTTTTCTTTTATTGAGATTTAATTGATACACTGATTATAAGTCACAAATATTTATTGACTTATTTCTTCAGATATCATGAAATGTCTTTAAACAAACCATTTAACAGAATATTTCATCTTTAAAATTTCGCGAAAACATTTACCGGCGAGATCGCGGTTCAAAAACAAAGAGACTTTTCTCTTCCTCGCGTTGGAAGAGAAAAGTCTCTTTGTTTACGCTCCGCGGTCGTCGAAGTTCAGCTGCTCCATGGCAAACCTGCGATAATCCATGAATTCGCGGCTGGTGCGGCGACGCGGATAGGGCAGGTCGACTTTGATGTCGTTGTGGACGCGGCCGGGGCGCGGCGCCATGACGACGACGCGGGAGCCCATGTAGAGGGCTTCGTCCACGTCGTGCGTCACCATGACGACCATGGGGCGGTGGCGCGACCACATGGAGAGGATCACGTCCTGCATGGTCATGCGGGTGAAGGCGTCGAGCGCGCCGAGCGGCTCGTCGAGCAGAAAGACCTGCGGGTTGTTGACCATGGTGCGCAGCAGCGCGGCGCGCTGGGCCATACCGCCGGACAGCTGGTGCGGCCAGTTCTTGCAGAATTCCCACAGCCCGGCGGTTCTCATCAGTTCCTCGACTTCGGCCTCATGGCCGCGCAGCTGGCCGCGCATTCTCAGGCTGAAGGCGACGTTCTGTTCCACAGTCAGCCACGGAAAAAGCGTCGGTTTTTGAAAGACCATGCCGCGCACGGGGGCAGGGCCGTCGATGACCTCGCCGTTGAGAGTCACCTTCCCGGTCGTCGGCACGATCAGCCCGGCGATCAGGCGCAGGATGGTCGATTTGCCGCAGCCGGAGGGGCCGATGACGCTGATGAACTCGCCGGAGCGGATTTCCAGTTCGATGTCTTCGAGGGCGTTGGTGACGGAACTGCCGGCGTTGGCAAAGCTTTTGCTGACGCGGTCGAGCTTGAGGATATTTTCGCACATGACGGCGGCCTACCTTTCCTGCCAGCGCAGCATGTAGCGGCGGACCGCGCCCAGCAGCGCGTTGACAAGCACGAAGATAACGCAGATGGCGACGACGGCGGCGTACATGTTGCCGTAGCGGGCCCAGCTTTTCTGCCAGGTGATATACCAGCCAAGCCCCGACTCGACGCCGATCATCTCGGCCACCATCAAAGCGACGCAAGCCGTGCTCATGCCTTGAGTCATGCCCTGCAGGATGTTCGGCAGCGCCGAGGGCACGGCGATGGTTCCGACGAGGCGCATGCCTTTGACGCCCAGCGTGCGCGCCGCCTCGAAATAGGCGGGGTCGATGTTGGTGATGCCGGTCTTGGTAGCGATCGTGACGGAATACCACACGCCGAGGGCGATGATGAACACGCTGCCGCGGAAGAGCGTGGCGGCCAGCACCATGACGACGGGAAGCCAGGTCGTGGAGGGGATGGCGCCCAGCAGGCGCGTAAACGGCTCGATCCAATAGTTGACGTTGCGGTTGTAGCCGCAGGCGATGCCGGTCACCAGCCCGACGCCGACGCCGATGAAGTAGCCGGTGAACAGCAGGATCAGCGAGTTTTTGGCGCAGTCCATCAAGTAGGCCCAGTCGGCGATGGCCGCTTCCAGCATCTGATCGAGCCACGGAAAGTACGGCAGCGGCAGGCCGCCCGTCTTGAGCGTCAGCCAGTCGTAGCCGGCCAGCGCCAGAAAGACGAACGTATAGAAGGGGGCTTTGTAGCGCATCCAGCGGAAGGCGCGGCGCCCGCAAAACGAGGCGAGGAAACCGATCAGCGCCAGCCCCGTCAGGGCGAGGATAAACCAGTTGTAGTCGTTGCCGTGGGTGTTTCCCTGCAGATCGGGAAGGCAGTTGTACTCCCACAGGGCGACGCCGCCGGCGACGACGGGAAGAAAACAGACGACGTAATCGAGAAATTTCTGAAATTTCGTTCTCGGGCGGCTCTCGAGAATCGCCAGTTCGTCCCGCGTCAGACGGCGGGGCGGCATCCCGGAAGCGCGGCCGTTTTCATGACCGGGCATAAAGAAAAATCTCCTTTCTTCTCTTCGGCAAGCACCGCGCAGCGCTGGCTGCCTGTCACATTTTCTGTTCCCGCTTCGCGCCGGGCGGAAACGCAAAAAGAGGGGGAGCCGCAGCGAGCCCTCCCTCTTCTGCGCCATACCGCCGGCAGATCTTGTTCACGCCGGACGGAAACTCCGTCCGGAGCAGGTCATTTCGAAAAGATGAATTTCATGAAACGGAAATAGGTATAAACCACGAACACGACAGCGATCAGCGTCGCCGCCGGCACCAGATACGGTGCGAGCGGCAGGGCGCGCCCAAGCTTGGCGGCGCAGGATGCGCCCTGCTTGAAGGCGATCGCCGAGATCACGAACGGGAAGGTGAAGGCCGCGTAGCTGGGATAGAACGGCAGTTTCAGCATCGAGAAACTCCTGACCAGCGCAAAGACGTACGTCAACAGCGCCAGCGCCAGCAGGAAGGCCAGCATCGCGAAGGACTTGGGCATGATCGACTGCACATAACCGGCCACGCAAAGGCTCGTGGGGGCCGCATAGACGCAGATCAGCGGCATCGCCGGCTCCGGCACGGGCAGCGTCTGATAGCGCTTCGTCACCACGAACAGCAGGATCAGAAGCGCCGCAAACCCAAACCAGAAAGCGACGGTGCCGACATCGGCGCCTCGCAGCAGAAGAAGCCGTTTCTGTAAAGATCTTCCGCGTGCTTCTGGACGGCCTTCGGGCTGACCTGTTCGACTGAGTACTTTACCATTGAAAAACTCCCCCTTGAGATATGATTGGATGTTTTTTCGCCGGGAGCCCCCTCGCGGCAAAAACATCTTAAAAACGAACGATTTGGCGCGGTCGATCTCAATCGTTCCCGAGAACCGGATCCCAGACCTGCTTCATCAGCGCATCGGTATCCTTTTTGGCGTCGATGAGGCCGAAAGTCTTGTAGTCGTCGATGATGTTGCGCAGCGCGGCTTCCGTAGCTTCGTCGCTGATGCTGTAGTCGTAGGTCTTGAAGATCTCGAGCACGAGCTTGGGATCGCCGGCCGCCCATTTGTTCGCCTGAAGCACGGCGACGGCCTCTTCGGGGTGCTCCATGACCCAGGCGCTGGCGGCCTCGTGAGCGCGGGTCAGTCTTTTCACCGTGATCGGGTTCTCGTTGTAGAAATCGAGGTTGACGGCGTGGACGCAGCAGGGCTCCTGCTTGAAATCCTCGTCGAACGTCAACGAGCGGATGATGCGCAGTTCGCCGCTGTCGAGGAATTTCTTGGCGAACTGGTCGCCGAGCAGCGCCGCCTGCACTTCGCCTTTCTTCATGGCCATCACGGCGACGCCCGCTTCGGCGACTTTCCATTTGATCTGGCGCGGATCGACCTTGTCGTGGTTGAAAAAGCGCATGGAAATGTTCTGATCGGAACCGCCGATGCCGTCGGGAATGGCGACGTATTTGCCGACCAGATCGGCCGTAGTCTTGATCGGACTGTCCACGGGCACATACAGCGATTTACAGCCCGAATAGATGCCCGTGGTGAACTTGACGCGCACGCCATTGACGGTGGGAACGAGCATCGTGGCGATATGATCGCCCGTCACGTCCACCTTGCCGGTGCCGATGGCGTCGATCTGACCGCTACTGCCGCCGGCCATACGGATCACTTCGGTCTTCAGCCCTTCCGCTTCGTAAAAACCTTTCAGCTGGGCGATGCCGAACGTGCCGAGGCAGAGGCCGCCGTTGTAACCGATCTTGATGACGCGGCCGTAGGCGGGTTCCTTCCTCCAGGCGGCGTCTTCCTCTTCCTTCGTCATGGCGGCGGCAGGCGCAGCCATCAGTGCGGCGCAGAACAGAACGACAAGAAACTTTTTCATCAATAGCTCTCCTTCATAATGTATTTTCGTAGAGGTCAAATCAAGAACACGAAAAGTCGCTGGGATCCAGGCTTCCGTTACTTGGCGCTGAACTGATCGTACGCTTCCAGCACGATCCCGGCATAAGCCGAGCTGGGGCCGCCGCCCATAAGGACGGCGACGCCAAGCGCTTCGGCCAGCTCTTCGCGCGTGACGCCGGCCTTGATGGCGTTCTGGACGTGCGAGTTGATGCACATTTCGCAGTGGGCCTGCAGGCCGAGCATCAACGCGATCAGTTCCTTGGTCTTCAGGGAAAGCGCGCCCTCTTTCAGCACGGCGCCGGCCAGGCCGCCGAAGGCCTGCATCGTTTCGGGGGCCGCTTCGCGCAGTTTTTTGCCGCGCAGGCCGGCCTGACGCGCCGCGTTTTTGTAGTCCACCTGCTTTTGAGGTTTCTCCGCTGCAAAAGCCACGCTGCTCAAAACCATTATCATGGCGGCTGCCAACACTAGAATTTTCATGATAAATTTCTCCTTTCGATCATGTGTTCGATCTTGAAAGACCGTTCCGAAACTAGGGCTTGTTTAAAAAACGTCAAAGTTGCCTAAATCGATCCAATCGCTTAAACTTTTCTCATGGAAGAGAGAAGATATGAACTGACCTCCAGCGAGTGGAATCGAATCAAGAGAATGCTGCCGCCCGAACACCCGAAATCAGGTCAACGTGGACGCCCGGCAAAATACGATAACCGCAGGATCA